>NZ_JBBCIR010000004.1:0-247065 GCF_037189885.1 Paludisphaera sp. | reverse complement strand
GCGGTCGTAGACGCTCTTCCACTTGCCGTAACGCTCGGGCAGTTCGCGCCACTGGGCCCCCGTGTGCAGGATCCAGAGGACGCCGTCGAGCGTCGTCCGGTGGTCGTTCCATCGCCCGCCCGGCCGCCCCGTCGGCGGGAGCAGGTCGGCGATCAGCGCGAATTCCTCGTCCTTCAGCTCATAGCGTCGCGTCATCGCGGCCTCCCTGGTGAAGCCGCCATCGTAACGCTTTACGAGCCGTCAGACAGAACCTAGCACACCTGAGCCTGGAAAGCTCGTTGAGGGAACTGGAGCAGCCAGCCGAGTCGCTGGCCCGTGGCCGGGTGTCCCTCGTCGTCTACGAGTCGATCGATCAACCGGACGCGATCGTGCTCTACAACATGGCGTGTGCTGGCGGCATCATCTCGGCCCTGCGCGATCGGGGCTGCACCGAGGAAAGCGAAAATCTCGAGGCGCGGGCCGTGGACTACCTTCGGCGAGCGATCGAGGTCGACCGGGCCCTCTTCCTGCCCATGGTCTCCGAGGGTCACGACTTCGACCCGCTCCGCCATCGGACCAACTTCCGCGCGATCATGGCCGACGTGGTCCTCCCCCCGATCCCTTCGAGCCCCTTTCGCCGCTCCGCCCCAGTCTATCCGCCCGGGGTTCAACAGGTGCTGCGCGCTCTCTCCAAGAGGATCGATTGACAGCCCGCCGACCTCAATTCGTGGCGTTTACGCGGGCATTACCACGCTCGCCACGGCGACTGGGCGAACGCGCTCCAGGATTATCGCAAGCTCCTCGAACTCCATCCCCCGGCGGTTTGGACGCCGGCGGGCGACGACACCATGTTGGCGTTGGAGGCCGCCGTGGTCCTCGTCGTGGCGGGCGACGCCGAAGGCTACCGGAACCTGGTCCGCGAGATGCTCGGCCACTTCACCGCGCCCGACGACCCCATCACGGCCGAACGCATCGCGAAGGCGAGCCTGCTCCTGCAACCACCCGAAGCGGACCAGGGATGCGTCGCCGGCTTGGCCGAGAGATCGGTCCGCCTCGGCCAGGGAGATCCGCTGCTTCGCTGGTTCCATCTCGTCCGGGTAATGTCCGCCTACCGCTCGAATGACTTCACAAAGGCCGTCGCATGGCTTGAGGAGGCCGGGAAGACCGAGATGCCTCCCGAGTTCGCGTCCACTCGCCAGTCCTACCTCGCCATGGCGGAGCATCACCTGGGCGACCCGGATCGGGCCCCCGCGCGCCCGCGGGAAGCCAGCGTGGCGATCCCCGCGTGAATCGCCCAGCAGGACAGGGACGTTGGCTGGAACGACCTCGGGATCGCCGAGCTTGCCAGGCTCGAGGCCGAAGCGCTGAGCCACCCGGCGGAACCACGAACCACCACGCCGGTCGAGCCGTGAGCGGAATCGAACGGCGGTTGCCACCCTTCCGGTCTGCTCCGGGTGGCCACCCACGGCTCGCCGACTCGTGGCCGCTTGCTCGCGGTGCCGAGTCGATAGCCGGCCGTCCAGGGAGGCGGCGGCTATTGAAAGACGGCTTCACCGGGGAGCGACATATCAGCCAGCCGGCTACCATCGGCCGGAACCGCCGGTTATCGTCTGTTCTTTCCAGCGATCATCCTCTTATGAGTCTGTAGTAACCCGCCGATCGCAGCAGCTTGGTACGCCTCTGCAGCCACCGGAATCGTTGCGGCGTGAACCGCACGAACGGCAGGATGGTCGCCTCCGGGAGAGGCTTGCCTCCCGGAGCCGCCGCCAGTTGCTTGAGGAGGGCCTCGGCGTCCGGGTCGGCTAGCCATTTCTTGGCCTCGCCTCCGGCGTGGAAGGCGAGGCAAGTCCGGAAATCCTCGCCCTGGAGCATCCGAAGCGGCGAGGTGCCGACTTTCTTCTGCACTCGCTTCCACTGTGTGTTGGCCCAGCAGTACCACCGCTCGGGATTCAGGTATCCGCCGCCCATGCGCATGGCGAGGGCGGCCCAGAAGATCGGCTCCACGTGCATGATCCAGGGCAAGTCGCCCAGCGACTTGGCGAGCCAATCCAGCCAATCGAGGTCGAGCGGCGATCGATATTGCGCGACGCCGATGTCCACATGGTCGGCCATGTCGACGCCGAGGTCGAACGCCCTCTGCACCACCGAGTGCGGCAAGAGGCAGTTAGGCTTCTGCCACATCAGCCGGAGCGTCCCGTCCGGGACCTCCTCGAAGTCGAAGGGCCGAGGGAAGTAGACGTCGGGATCGATGACCACGACCTCGTCCCCATCGGCCGCCAGGAGCATCGGATCCGTGAGCTTGCGCCAGCAGGGATGACCCTCCCGTAGCTTATTCAGCCCGGCATGGTCGCGCATGGGATTGCGGGGGTCTTCCCACAGAGGATCGGAGTGGAAGACCTTGATCCTCGGCTGGTCCGCGAACGCCCGGCGGAGTTGCTCCTCGTCGCGCGGCGTGTCGGTGAGGAGGTGGATCGGCCCATCACCGGCGAGATTCTCGGCGAGGCTGCCGATGCAAAGCGCCGAATGGGGAAGTGAGGAGGCCGCGAGGCTGACCGTAACGATTCTTGGCATGGATATTAAGACCTCGCTTCGACGGCGCGCTCGAGCCTGGAGGCTTCGCAGGCTTCCGCATACAGATCGAGGACCTGGCGTACCTTCGCCGGCCACGTGTATTTTTCCGCGATTTCCCGCCGCGCGGCCTCTCCCAGGTCGCGTCGCCTCTCGGGAGTGAGTTCCTGAACCGCCCTGGCCAGGTCGGAGATCAGGCGTGGGCGCGGCGTCGGCTCGATCGCCACTCCGCAACCGGGCGCGATGTAGTCGCCGACCCCGCCCCAGTTCAAGGCCACGACGGGCAAGCCCAACGCCATCGCCTCGAGCACGACCGCGCCGCCGCAATCCAGCACGCTGGGATAGAGGAACACGTCGCACTGGGACAGCAGCCGGGAGCAATCCGCGGGGTCGGCCCATCCGTGGAACGTGACGGCTCGCGAGAGGCCGAGGGCCTCCGCCCGGCGTTCCAGCGACTCACGCTCGGGCCCATCGCCGATGATCCACAGTTCCGCCGACGGGAACCGCTCCCGGACTTCGTTGAAGACTTCCAGCACCGTGTCCGGCCCCTTCCAGTGCACCAACCTTCCCAGGAACCCCAGGCGGAGCCCCTCGCCCAATCGCGTTGGGAGGTCAGCGGGACGCCGCCAGACGTCCGGCTCCACGCCGTTCTCGCAAAGGACCGCGACCCTGCCGGCGCAGCCGCGGGGCAACGCCCGGCGGGTCCGTTCGTTGGCGACCAGCAGGATGGCGGCCTGCCGCTTGCCCGGGATGAGCGTGTTGGCCAGGTTCGTCAGGCTGCGGCCCAGCGGCACGAATACCCGCTCCAGGAGCGACTCGGAGCCGCATCCCGGCGGGTAGGTCATGTTGCCGTTCATGGGGCCGATCACCACCGGGACGCCCAGGCCGTACATCATGCTGGGCAGACGAGGCGTCACCGGCGTGGGCTCGTGGACCACGTCGATCTGGAATCGCTCGATCAGGCGCCGCGCCACGCGACGCTGGACCGACTGCGTGAGCATATGCACGAACCATCCGGTCGTGTTGGATTGGACCGGCCCGGGCAGCGGCGTGCCCAACTTCCAGAGGAGCTTCTGCAGCAGGGTGTCCCGCACATAGGTGACGCGGGATGCATGGTCGCCCAGCAACGCGTCGAGCTCGGGCTGATTGCGACCGTGCACGAGCAGGCGGACGTCGACGCCCTCGCGCAGCAGCCCCAGGAACCAATGGACCGGCAGGCTGGACTCGCCGCCCTGGCGCATCGAGGCGTTCTCGGCGACGATCAACACCCGCAAGTCCTCCGGGGAGCGGACGGCCGGGACGGCATCGACGCGGGAGATCCGCAACATGACTAACCTCCAAGGCGGCTCGCCGCCACGTCGCTCCACTTCCTGTCTCGTAGGGGGCGGGCCCGCCAAGGCGGTCGTTGCTGGGACGGAGGACCGGGTCCAACTCCGGGTGGATTACCGGTGACGTTCCTTGATATGGTCGGCCAACCGCAACGCGAGCGCGACGATCGTGAGCGTCGGATTGAACGTGCCCCCGGTCGGGAAGACCGAGCTGCCCGCCACATAGACGTTCGCGACCCCGTGAACGCGGCAGTTTTCGTCGACGACACCCAGGTTCGGATCTCGATGCATCCGGGTCGTCCCCATGTGGTGCTGGTCCCCTCGCATGTCGGCCGGCCATTCGCCGTCGTGCTCGGGAACGGTCGAGCGAAGACGGCCGAACCCGGCGCGGTCCAGCTCGGCCCCCAGCAATCGGCTCCCGACGGCCATGCCGCGCCTGTCTTCCGCCGTCAGCCGCCAATCGACGACGACCTTCCGCAGGCCGAACGCGTCCAGGTCGCTGCCCAGCCCGATACGGCTGTCCGGATTCGGCAGTTGTTCCGAAGTGCAATTCAGGGGGATTGACGCCAGGGGCACGGGGGGCAGGTTACGGCCATGGATCATCCTGCGCGTCATGTACGCGGCGACGCCGCGAAATCTCCTCCCCACCGCCCTCAGGTCGCGCGTCATACCAACGCGGCCGCCGGTTCGATGGAACAGTCGCAACAGGGCGTCGATCTCCGGGATTCGGGGGTACTGGAACCGGACCTTCAAATTCGCGATCCCGAGGCGCCTCCTGGTGTCGTCGGAAATCGTGACATAGGAGACGAATCGCCTGGCGGCGCCGATCCGATTCAATCTCGCCCCCTGCTCCCCGGTCTGGAATTTCAGATCAACATAGGGATTTCTCAGCTCAATGAAGCCTCCCTGGTATTCCAGGTGCAGTTGGAAGAACCGACCGACGAGGTCGCGATCATTGCCCAGGGCGACCCCGGATTCTCCCTCCGAGAGCAAGAGAAGACGCGCGTTCTCGATCCCGCCCGCCGCGACGATGAAGATGCGGGCCCGGACCGAGAAGCGGCCGTCGGGGAGGACGCCGACGCGGACCTGACGCACTTCCTTGCCGTTCTCGCTGGCGTCGAACCGCAGCCCATTGGCGTGCAGGTAAACGTCCAGGTTCCGGGCTCGTCGCAGCTCCGGAGCATACTCACGGCCGAAACGCGTCGAAGGGGCCTGGTGCAGGACCCGGCAGATGAAGTGCGGGCCGTTGAAAGGCTTGGGGATGTTGTCCAGCGCGATTCCCCATTCCGAAAGGTCGTAACCGGACGGCCCGAATTTGAGGACCCGCTGCGCGCGGCGATACCACGGTTCGAGATGTGAAAGCGAGAATGGCCATCCAGAATACGGGATATCTTCGCGCTCTTCGAAGTCGAGCGGATGCGGCAGGTCGCACCAAACCCGCCCCCAATGATTGGTGGTGCCCCCGAAGTACCGGAGGCGTGATTCCGGGAACACCGCGTAGGGATGCCCGACATTCCTGCCGTCATACAGATCCTGCGTGGCCTGCTCCCGCTCGACGCCGCCGCTCTCAAGCAAAACCACGCGGAATCCGGAATTGATGAATTCACGCGCGAGGGTGATTCCCGCCGCGCCAGCGCCGACGATGCAGACATCGGTCTCGACCACGGTCCCGGTCGGCACCGAACGCGCATCAGTGATCATGTTGAATCATTCCCCGCGGTCTTTACGGTCCACCGTGAGAAGGGGCGGCGGGACTCGGGCGAAGAGCCCGACGCCCGGTTCACTGGCGAGACGGACAAGGCGAACATGGAGCTTTACGAGGCGCGGAACGGAGTTCCGTCAAGGAGCGTCAACGTGCCAAGCGACGACAGCCAGGGGCTACATTCACGTCGCCGACCGCGCATGGTCGTCTGGCACGCGGAGGAACTTTTTCACCAGATCCGCCTCGCGGAGCAGCGGTGTTGATCAAGCTGCGGAATTCGTTGAATCCTCGCGGATGTCGTGGCGACGCCGGCCGACGTCCTTGACTTGCAAGGCCAAGGAGGCGGCGATGGAGGCGCGCGGCCCCGCCAAAGCCGGTGCTTAGGGTTTACGATGTTTCGTCATGCATAAATCTCCTCGCCCAAACCTTCTATAATCCGAAATGCCCTCGATCTGGAAATCCTCGATTCGCTGAATCATCCAGTTGGCGTCACGACGTTCCGTATCATGCGGGCATGGCCAGGTACCACTTAATGAAAACTAGGCCGGGTTGAATCTAGTTCCCAGGCACCGCTCCCCTTAAACAAAACTCTACTTGGACCACGGGGGCATCCATCAGGCGCGGGTTCCTTGCCACCTGTGAGCGCCTTCGCTCGCCATGACAGGATATACCAAATCGACCCGGCCCTAAACAACATGGGTCGGCCAAAGTTGAATCTTTTCACCAACCTAAGACGTGCCGTCCAGAAGAGGACGAACCGAGCACGTCGGTTTCTCGCCGGTAAGACGGCGGATCAGACTTGCGGGCGGCTCGAAGAAGTGCTTTACGTGCTGAAACTTCCGCCGGATCCCATCAGCCGACGTCACTTGCCGGCCGATCGTGGGAAGGTCCACCCACACGAGACGCGTACCACCGACCCAACCAAGCGCATTATTAGTCGCCAACGCCCTGCAAAACAGCGTTTGCGTGCAAAATAATGTTGTGCGTCGCCCCGCCGGCGGCGACGACGTCGGGACGGCCGTCGCCATTAAGGTCTCCGCCTCGGAGGTCCTGGGCGGCCATGTCGGGGTCGATGATGGTGCGTCGCCAGGTGTTCGTGGCGTCGTCCAGGCGGTAGGCGGCGACGCGGCGGCCCTTGCCGCGGTGGCCCGCCACGACCTCGTCCTGGCCGTCGCCGTCGAGGTCCACCACCCAGAGGGCATGGCCGTCGGCGAGAGTGTCGTCGAGGACGACGCGCGGGCCGAACGTCGATCCGTCGTGGGGCCAGACGACGACCTCGGAGCCGTGCCAGGGCTCGACGGTCGCGAGGAAGGCGCGGCCGTCGCGGAAGCGGCCGACGTGGATCTCGCTGCTCCCTCGCCTCGGAGCGGGGCCCTCCGCGCCTGGGACCAGGTCGCGGTCTCGGGGCGAGTCGACCTCGGCCGATGGGTCCACGAGGGTCACCCCGGCGTTACTCGCCGCCAGGAGCGCAGGGCCGCGGACGCCGGGGAAGCTCGATTGGAATCCGATGGCGTGAATCACGCGACGCGACGCCAAGTCCACCCTCTTCCACTTCGACGCGTCGGCGGGATCGATCGTCGTAAACGCAAACAGCCGCGCCGGGTCGTCGTAGGTCGGCGGGGCGGAGTCCGGGCCGAAGATCGGCGCGACGAGGAGGTCGAGGCGACCGTCGCCGTCGAGGTCGCCCCAGCGCAGGCGGTGGATGCTCGGGACGTCCGCGATCGGCGTCAACCGCCAGGGGTCGTCGATGCCGTCCATCTGTCTCGCGAGGAGGAGCTTGCCGCGTCGGGGCTGGTTCATCTCGAAGTCGTGGCCGATGGCGATCTCGGCCTTGCCGTCGCCGTCGATGTCGGCCGTGGCGCTGGTGATGACGGCGGGCGCGGTCGACGCGTCGGTGATGATCCTCTTCTTCCACGTCGGGTTCTGATACCACGCGCACACGTCGCCCCCCAGGGCCACGATGTCGAGCTTGCCGTCGCCGTCGACGTCGGCCACCTCCACCTGATAAGCGCCCGGGAAATCGGCGTCGA
Organism: Paludisphaera sp.; assembly: GCF_037189885.1. NCBI lineage: Bacteria > Pseudomonadati > Planctomycetota > Planctomycetia > Isosphaerales > Isosphaeraceae > Paludisphaera > Paludisphaera sp. Next base: position 239,458 of record NZ_JBBCIR010000004.1, on the reverse strand, counting down.
TGACGACGCGGTCGAAGGCCAGGGCGGGCGGGTCAGCCTGGGCGACGGTCGAGAGGGCCAGGAACAGGGCCAGGGAGGCGGCGGCTCGCATCGCTTCGATCTCCGTTACGACTCCAGGCGGCGCGCGGACCATCCGGCGGGGATTCCGGCGGTGTTCTCGGGGTTCACCAGGACCTGTTTCATGTCGAAGTCGGGGGGCGAGGCCGCGGCGCTCCCCTCGCTCTCGACGAACTTGAGGCGGCTTTCGAGCTGCGCCACCCGCTGCTCCAGCAGGGCGATCCGGTCCTCCACGCCGTCGGGACGCCGAGGGCGCGGGACCTCGGGATAGCCGAGCTGGCGCTGGAGGGCGGAGAAGAGGTAGAGGGGGTCGCGGCCGTGGTTGGCGCGGGCGATCTTCCCTTCCTTCTCGCCGAACAGCGGCGGGTACTTGGGGACGAAGTCCGGCTTGAGCTTGCGTCGCTCGTTCACGAAGAAGGCGGAGCGGACGAAGATGAGGTCGGCGAAGTCGACGTCGCCGAGTCGGGTGAGCAGGGCCATGATGTAATCGCGCCAGTCCTCGTCGTACATGGGGTCCTCGGCCATCGCGGCGAGTCCCTTCGTGTAGCCGAGTCGGTTGCGCGCGATCGATTCGAACTGGTAGATGAACAGGCCGGGAAGCGAAGCCCCCTTCGCCTTGTACTCGACCTCGCGCTCCAGGACGAGGAGGGCCTGTTCCATCGGGAAGCGGCTGAGGTCGGCCTCGGCCTGGGAGACGACGTGCGCCTGGAACGGGGTGAAGTAGTGCGAGAGCTGGCGCATCGCGGGGGCCATCAGGCCGGTGAGCTTGCTCTCGGTCGAGATGAAGCCGATCGCCATCGGCAGCTTGGTGGTGGAGAGCAGCTCCTCGCCGACGCGCAGGAGGATCTCCTGCGAAGGGACGCCGTCGGCGAGCCGCTCGCGGAAGGCGTGGAAGAAATAGGCCTGCTCGATGAACTCCTCGCGATCGAGCACGGGCATGATCGGCTCCGGCTGGTGGCGCGGTCGGGACCTCGGCTTGCGTGGCGACGCGCCCCGCGGCACGATGGGCCCTCATCATGGTACGCCGGGATGGAAGGCCCGGACATCCCCCGACCCCACGAGGAAACCCCGTGCCGCGCAGGATCGTCGTCGCCCTCCTCTCGGCCCACGTCCTCGTCTTCCTGGCCCTGACGCTCGCCTACTCGAACCCGGCGACCCCCGGCCGCATCCCGCTCGGGCGGCGGGTCAACCCCTGGCCGTTCGCGAGCATCAGGCGCGATCTCGCCGCCGGGGGGGAAGGGCTGCTGGTCAACCTGGTGGGGAACGTCGTCGTCATGCTCCCCCTGGGCGCGGCGGCGGCGGTCCTTGGGGGGCAAGGGGCAAGGGCGTGGCATGCCGCGTTGGCGGGGCTCGTCCTCAGCGCGACGGTCGAGACGTTGCAGATGGGGACCGGCCGACGGGTCGCGGACGTCGACGACGTGATCCTCAACACCCTCGGCGCGGCGCTGGGGTTCATGACCGCGGCGGCCGTCCGCCGCGCGTGGCGACGCGGCGGACGGGGTGCGTCGGGTCAGTCCTGATCCACGACGGAGGCGACGGCCGCCTTCATCTGGCGGTCGATGCGCTCGGCGAGGGCGCGGTCGAGGATGTTGGAATGGTCCCGGCCGGGGACGATCTCGACCTCCGCGTCGCCGCCGAGTTGTTGGAACGACGCCTTCAGCTTCTCGACGGCCCCCTCGAGGTAGAAGGTGTCGAGCGAGCCGGTGATGACGTGGACCTTGCCGGCGAGCTTCGGGCCGAGGGTCGGCCAGCCGCGTTCCAGGACGAGCCGGATGTCGTAGGCTTCCCACGCCTTCGCGGTCGCCGGGTCGACGGCACCGGTCTCGCGGTCCCAGAGCTTGACGGGGAGGCCGTCGGCCCCCTTGGGGCTGAAGACGGCCTCGAACGAGCCGAGCTGGCCGCCGGGGCCGATGACTTCCTCCATGTTGGAGAAGTCGCGGTAGAACAGGACCGGCCTGTCCCCCATCCGGGCGATCGGCCGGACCTCCCCGCGGCGGTCGCGGAACATGTTCTCGCCGGGGGCGTACAGGTCGATTCGCTGGAAGTCGCGGAAGTCGACCGGGTCGGGGCCGGTGGACCAGACGCCGCCGAAGAAATCGGGGTGAGTGACCTGGAGCCACAGGCTGCTCCAGCCGCCGGAGGAATGGCCGTTGAGCAACCGGGCGCGCGGGTCGGGAACGAGGTTGAACGTCTCCTCCAGGTGGGGGATGAACTCCTCGACGAGCGCGCGGCCGCGCGGGCCGTTGTTGGCCGAGTCGGCGAAGACGTGATGGCCGGTGCCGCAATCGGCATCCAGGACGACGCGGGTCATGTCCTGGGCGAAGGCCATGCGCGGGTCGTCGGCGAAGCGAAGGGCCGAGAAGTGGTCGCCGCCGAAGCCGGTGATGATGTAGACGGCCGGCGTCTTCTTGCCCGTGGGCTTCCTGGGGAGGATGACCCCGGCGCGATGCTTGATCGGCCGGCCGTGGAAGGCCGAGAGCATGGGGCTAGGCAGTTCGGCGTACTTGATCCGTTCGGTCTCGGGGAAGACGCGCGCCGGGACGGCCTGGTCGACGACCAGCGCGATCGGCCTCGACGGGTCGGCCGGGGCCTTGAACTCGACGACGGGGCCGAACAAGTTCCCCTCGCCGTCGCCGATCTTGGCGGTGTCCGGGTTGACCCGGACGACGGCCTGGGCGCGATACTCGCCGGCGGGGAGCCGGTCGAGCGTGTCCGGGAATCCGACCGCCTCCGCGTCGATCGTCGTCGCCTCGCCGGGCTTCCAGTCGCGGACGTCCTTCGCGAACATCGGCTGCGGCCGGAACCAGTTGGGGCCGTGGCGGGGCTCGCCTTGCACCCCGGGGCCGGCCAGCATGACGTAGACCCGGGCGGTGATCGGCCCGCCGTCGGCGACCTTCTCGGGGTACGCCACGGCGAATGTCACGCCGGAGGCCGCCTCGGGCTTCGCCTCCGGGACGGCCTGGGCATGGGCGACGCCGGCGGCCAGGAGCCAGGACGCGAGCATCACGAGCGAGGCCGGGCGGGAACGGTACGACGGCATGAGGCGTTCTCGCGAAGGGTTGGGGGGAAGGTCAGGCGACGACGGTCGGCACGGGAATCGGCGGGTGGGCGTCGAGGATCGACGCCGTCGAGACCGCGGCGAGCGGCGTGAAGCGTTGCGCGGCCAGCCGGGACGAGCCGAGCACGCATTCCTTCTCCATGATGTAGTACTTGTTGTAATTCTCGATGGCGTCGTTGACCAGCCGCGTGTCGAGCCGGTCGACGTAGGCGGCCCAGCGGGCGTTGAACCGCTCGACGGACGCGACGAGGTCGCGCGCCACGGCCCGACGGGCGCGGCGGGTGCCCGCGTGCCTCGCCCAGTTCGGCGCCGGCGCGGAGGCGGCATCCCAAAGGTAGGCGACGGGGACCGCGAAGGCGTCGCGCCAGTCGTCCGCGCCGATCGCCAGTTTCGCCCACTGGCGAAGCCGCGTGTGGACCATGTCCAGCATGGCGAGCCGGCCGTTGCGGCAGCGTTCGTCGAGCGTGGCGAGCAGGAATTCGACGTCCTGCCCCCGGCGGACGAACGAGGGGACGTCGAAGACGATCGTCGCGCCGTCGTCGGCCGCGGCGGCCAGGATGGAATCGGAGGGGAGGGCCTCGTCCTCGCTCATGGGCGGGCCCGGCCCGACGCGGGCGGGGGCTCCGGGGAAGTCGCCAGCGTGTTGAGGCTCCGCCGGTAGTGCCAGAGCTGACGCTCGACGCCGAGCGCCTCGCTCCGCTCCCTCCACGCCTCGGCGACACGCTTCAGCGCCTCCTCGGGCGTCTCGCCGGCGACCGCCGCGACGCGGCCCACGGAGAGGTCGGCCAGGTAGCCGGCGGCGTCGGGGACGCGGAGGCCGGGGAGGACGCGCTCGGCCATGAGGCTCCGCGAGACGGCCGACGACCAGCCGCGCGAGTCGACGTTCGGGGCGGCCGAGGGGTCGGGCAGGCCGCGGCCCATCTGGCTCGATCGCGCCGAGAGCATGGGGAACGGCCGCTCGGCCAGCAGCCGGTTGGCGACCTCGGCGTCGGCCAGGTACAGGGCGAAATCGCGGGCGGCGTCGCGCTTCGCCTCGTCCAGCCCCTTGCGGACCCCCACCAGCCAGCCACCACCGAACGGCAGGTACGTCGGCCGGTTGACGGAGCCCTCGTCCCAGGTCGCGCGCAGGGGCTCGTAGACGCGCCCGGAGCCGGGGAGCGGGGCGACGGAGACGTCGCGCGGCGAGTTCCATTCGGCGGCCTTCTCGGCGCGGTCGATCAGCATGGCGACCTTGCCGTCGCGGAACGCGGCGCGCGCCGCGGCGATGTCGAAGCCCTCGGCGCCGGGGGGGCCGAAGGCCTTCCAGGCCGCGACGGCCCGCAGCGCCTCGACGAACGGCGGCGACTCCAGGCGGGGCGTCAGGTCGCCGGCGTCGAACAGGAACGAGAAGTGGTCGCGGTGCTGGCCGAGGCTGGCCGCGCGGGCGAGGAACGTGGCGTCGGCCACCCCTTCCGCGTCATCGCCGAGCGCCGCGGCCAGGCCGTGGTCGGGCGAGCCGTCGCCATCCCAGTCGCGGCCGTGCAGGAAGCCGGCGATCGCGTCGAGCTGCTCCCAGGTCGCGGGGGGGGCCAGCTCGACGCCCAGCTCCCTCGCCGCCGCGACGTTGGACTCGGACGCGAAGGCGTCGCGGCGGTAGGCCAGCACGAGCGCCGAGCCGCCGATGGGGAGCGCGTATCGCTCCGACCCGTACTTGCTCACATGATCGCGGAAGGCCGGGGCGATGTCTTCGTAGCGGAAGCCCGCGCCGGGGTCGTCGGGGTCGACGGCCTTCGGCCGGGCCTCGCGACCGCCCGGGGCGTCCTCGGCCCGGGGAGGCAGGACGACGTCGTTGGGGATCTCGTCGAGGAGGTCGCGGTCGATCAGGTCGCCGAGCATCTGGCCGGGGAAGACCAGGACGTCGAGGTCGCCGGCCGTGTCCGGGGAGCGCGGGGCATCGGCCAGCACATCGACCTCCCCCTTGCGAGAGGCCGCCCACTCGCCGCGCTGGGCCGCGACGCCGACGAGGATCGCCGGGTCGCCGACGGCGCCGACGCTCAGCCTGACGCCGGGGAAGGTGGGCGGGGGCTTGGGGCCCTCGGGGGCCGGCTCGGAGCAGCCGACGAATGCCGCCATCAGCCCGGCGAGGGCGAAAGCTCGACGAGCCGCCCCGCCCCGGTCCCGCGTCGCAACGACCGACAACCGCATCCCGTCACCTCTCAAAAGGCCCCGCCGGCTCGGGATGGACGTCGCCTCGTCCGGCGCGGCGGCGGTGAGATCCATCGTACCGGCCGGCGGCCGTCCGGCTCAAGGCAGCGAGCGCGGGTACGGCTTGCCGAGCACCCAGGTTTCCCGGATCGTCGCCGTGTTGGCGATGTCGACCGTCGGGTCGGAGTCGAATATGGCGAAGTCCGCTCGAAGTCCCGGCGCGATGCGGCCTCGGTCCTCCAGTCCCAGGGCCGACGCCGCGCGGGAGGTCGCCAGGGCGATCGCCTGGAGCGGCGTCAGGCCCGCCTCGACGCTCAGCCAGAGTTCGCGATGCTCGGCGATTCCGGCCACGCGAAGGGGCGTCGCGCCACTGTCGGTGCCGAACCCGACCTTCGCCCCGGCGTCGACCAGCGCCTTGAGGTTCCTCAGATTCATGGCGAGCGAGGAGCGCGAGGCCGCGAGCCTGGGGTCGGCCAGCACCTTCGCCCGCCAGGCCGGATCGTCGACCTGGCTCGCCAGCTCGGAGGATAGCGCCGCGCGGGCGAACGGCGAGCGGGTCCAGGCGGCGCGGTCGGCCCAGGCGAACGAGGCGTCGTCCAGGGCCAGGGTCGCGACGTACCAAACCCCCTTCGACTTGAGAGCGTCAATGAACTCGTCGTCGACGGGTAGGTCGCGGACGCCGTGGGCGAGGATGTCGGCGCCGGCCGCGACGGCGGCCTTGGCGTCGGCCAGGTCGTGGATATGGACCGCGACGCGGAGCCCGCGCTCGTGGGAGCGAGCGATCGCGGCGCGGAAAACCTCCGGGCTCATGGCCGGCACGGCCCCACCCATGGAGTCCAGCCAGAGCTTGACGAGATCCGTCTTGCGATCGGCCATCGAGTCGATCGCCGCGCGGGCCTCGTCGGCGTCTCGCGGGCGGATGATCTGATCGGGGCCGACGTTGACGACGGCTTGTGGCGGCGCGCCCCCCGGCACGCCGACACCGCGGTCGACGCCGCACAGGTCGGCCCCGCCGAGTCGGCCGGCATGGGCGTCGGACCGCGCCGCTTCGAGGATGGGCCCGTTCACCCCCAGGGCGGTCACCGTCGTCACGCCGTATTCGCGGTACCGGCGCAACTCGGCCTCGATGGTCTCCCGCGTGTAGTTCGCCGCGTCGATCGACGTCCCTCGAACCAGGCCGACGTGACTGTGGTCGCTAATGAATCCGGGCGTCACGGTCTTCCCGCGAAGGTCGCGGACCTCGGCGCCGTCGGGGATGGCCGCGCCGTCGGAGAGGACGGCCGCGATCCGCCCGCCCGCGACGACGATCGTGGCGCCGTCGACGGGGGGGCTCCCATCGCCGACCACCAGCCGGGCGTGGGTCAGGACGACCGGGCGATCGTCCGCCAGGCCGGTCGGCGCCAGGGCCAGGAACGCCAGGAGCGGCAGGAAGCTTCGGCGAACGCGCATGGCGATCCTCGTCGAGGTCAAGCGGTGGCCGGGGTCGGCGCGTCGGCGGCGATGAGCTTTTCGGACTTCAACTCGGCCCAGAAGTCCGCGGGGATGCTCTCCTTCGCGGAGGCGGCGTTTTGCGACGCCTGCTGGGCGTCCCGAGCCCCGGGGATGACGGCCGAGACCACCTTCGGCGCGGCGCAGAACTGCAGAGCGGCGCTGCGGAGGTCGACCCCGTGCCGCCTCGCGACCTCGCGGAGCCTGTCCCGCTTGGCGAGGAACGGCTCCGGGATCTTCTCGCTGTAGTTGTAGCGGTCCACCCCGGCCAGGAAGCCCGAATTGAGCGGCGCGCCCACCACGACGGAGACCCCTCGTTCCTCGCAGGCCGGGAACAGGACGTCCAGCGCGGCCTGGTGCTCGATCAGGGAATACTGGCATGCCGACAGGAAGATGTCGGGGTCGGATTGCTCCAGCGCCATGACGCAGGGCTCGATCCTGTTGACGCCGAACCCCCAGGCCTTGATGATCCCCTCCTCTCGCATCCGGGTCAGCTCCTTCGCGGCACCCTTCATGGCGACGTCGAACTGGCGGGTCCAGTCGCGGCCGAGGTCGCCGTTGTCGGGCGAGAGGTCGTGGATGAAGACGATGTCCAGGCTGCCCAGGCCCATGCGCTGGAGGCTGTCCTCGATCGACCGTCGCGTCCCCTCGGCCGTGTAGTCGTACTCGTAGCGGAAGGGGGGATAGTCCTTCCACATCAGGGGCTTGTCGAACGACTCGTCGGCCTTCAGGAGCCGGCCGATCTTGGTGGAGACGACGAACTCGTCGCGCTTCTTGTCGTCCAGGAACTGCCCGAATCGGCGCTCGCTGAGGCCCAGCCCGTACCAGGGGGAGGTGTCGTAATAGCGCGATCCGGCGTCCCACGCGGCCTGCATCGCGGCGTGCGAGGCCTCGTCGGTGTTCGGCCTGAAGGCGTTGCCGATGGCGACGCCCCCCAGGCCATGCCTGGTCGGCGGCCGGTAACGCTCGACGCCCCGTCCCTTCGGCGACGTTTCGTCGGCGGCCTTGCCCGCGCGGCTCGGGCCGAGGACGGCCGCGGCGACGGCCCCGGCCAGGATTTCGCGTCGAGTCGTCATCATGTGTCCTTTCGCGGGAGAGGGGCGGGGCGCGATGGGGCGCGGGCGCTCAGGCGACCAGGACGCCTTCCGCGCGGCGGAACACGGCCTGCACACCCCGCGCCAGGGCCGATTCGCGGTCCCCCTCCGGGGCGACGATCCGCGCGGCGGAGCGGGCGGAGGGGCGGCCGTGCGGCATGGCGACGCCCAGGCCGGCCCAGGCGAGCATGCCGGCGTCGTTGTTGCCGTCGCCAAAGGTCAGCACGCGCTCGCGGGGGACGCCCAGGTGCTTCGCCAGGGCGGCGACGCCGTGCCGCTTGTCGGCCTCCACGGCGCTGAACTCCATCGACCAGGGCTCGGTGATCGTCGTCAGGGCTCGGCCTTCCAGGCGTCGTCGCATCGGCTCAAGGTCTTCGGAGATCGTGTCCGGGCGGGCGGCCCAGATGACCTTCTCGATCGGCAGCCCGGCGACCGTCGCCAGGTCGACGATCGCGACCGGGTCGTCGCAGAGCTTCTCGTATCGACCGATCCATTCCGACGGCTCGCGCGCGACGACGCGGTCTTCCAGCCAGAGCATCACGGCGTACCCGCGCGAATGCCCCTCGTCGGCCAGCTCGGCGGCCGTCGCCGGGTCGAGGTGGGCGCGGTAGAGCACCCGGCCCGTCGAGGCGTGCTCGACGCGGGCCCCCTGGGAGGAGACGACATAGTCGTCCAGCCCCAGCTCGTCGCAGTACGGGAGCATGTTCGCGTGCCGACGGCCCGAGGCCAGCACCACGCGGCAGCCCCGCGCCTGGAGCGCCGCGACCGCGTCGCGGTTGGCGCGGCCGATCTTCTTGTCGGGCCCGATCAGGGTCTCGTCGATGTCGATGGCGGCCAGGGAGAACTCAAACGGTCGGTTCGCAGGCATGGATGCTTTCTTCCAGGGTTTTTGACGTGTCCAATACGGTCGCGTTACGGTCGTCGACGAAGCGCGAGCCGGCCGCGACGGCCAGCCCGGTGAGGACCACGAGCGAGAGGGCGGCGGGGAGCCCGGCCCACTGGCTCAGCGCCCCGATCAGGGGAGGGCCGGCGAGGAGCCCGAGGTAGCCGACGATCGACACCGACGCGATCGCCGCGCCCGAGTCGCCGTCGCGCCCGGCCGAGCGGAACAGGATCGGCACCACGTTGGAGACCCCGAGGCCGACCAGCGCGAAGCCCGCCACGGCCGCCGGATAGGCCCGCAGGATGAGCGCGGACCCCAGCCCGGCGGCGACGCTCAGCCCGCTCAGGGCCAGGACGCGCGGCGGGCCGAGCCGGGAGACGAGGCGGTCGCCCCCGAACCGTCCGCACATCATCACCAGCGAGTACGCCGCGAAGCCGAACGCCGCGGCCGACGCCGACGACCGCGAGACGTCGGCCAGGAAGATCGCCGCCCAGTCCCCCATCGCCCCCTCGCAGAAGAGGCCGAGGAACGCCAGCGCCGCCAGCGGGACCAGCCTCCCGCGCGGCCAGACCGATCGCCGCGCGCCACCGACGGCCGGCGTCGGCCTGCGCGCGACCAGGGCCCGCGAGGTCGCCGCGGTCACCCCCAGGAGCCCGAGGGCGATCAGCGTGATCGCGAGGAGCGGAGGCATCCCGACCTTCAGCGCCCCGGCCACGAGCGACGCGCCGATCAGCACGCCCAGGCTCCAGCCGCCGTGGCAGGTGGAGAGGAGCGGCCCCCCGCCGTCGTCCTCCGCCCCGATCGCGTGGGCGTTGGCGGCGACGTCGATGATCCCCTTCGTCGCGCCGAACACGAACGCCGCGAGCACGAACGCCCACATCGTCCCGACGATCGTCGCCGCGACCGTCACCAGCGGGATCGACAGGCAGAACGACGCGCAGCCGACGAGCGTGGCGGCCCGCGTGCTCCGCCGCGAGAGGGCCCGGCCCGTCGCCGGCATCGACAGCAGGCTGCCGACCACCACGGCGAAGAGCGCCACGCCGAGCCCGCCGTCGCTCAGGCCGAGGGCCGACTTGTAGGTCGGCAGGTACGCCGCCCACGAGCCGAAGCCCACGCCGTCCAGGGCGAACAGGGCGAACGTCGCCGGCCTTTCATGCCCCTTCGGCGAGACGAGAGCCGAGGGGAGGAATCTGTTGAAGCGTCGAGATGGCGGGTCGTCCATGGGGCGGGTCGTCGATTCCTGCGTGATCGTGCGATGCCCGGCGCATGAGCCTCGGGCCGCCCGCGTGCCGGTCGTTTCTATTCTACCGGATCGGCCCCCTCGCGGCGAGCGCGGCGTCGTGTGTCCGCCTTTCGTTATCAGCGTCCGGCTTCCCGGATCCCGCGACGAGCCATCCGCCTGGATCGCCACGCCTCGGGGCGGCGGCGACCTGGCGAGTTGGCTTCGTTCGCGCGCCGCGGCTTCCCCATAATGATCATTAAACTACACGCGCCATTAAACTTGCGACGAAACCGAGTTAGCTTCGTTCGTCGTTTTCGAAGTGTTCACTCGCTCGACGAGCGTGGGACGCGCATCCCCTCTCCCGCCGGGAGAGGCTAGCCCGATGGCCCGCGCGACGGCCGTGGGAATGTTGAGATGGTGGGGGTTCATGGTTTGCGCGTCGGCGCCAACTCCGAAGCGCGACGACTCGCGCCCGCCGTTGGCCCGGCTGCCCCCTCCGGCGGGCGAGGTGATGGGATCGAGGCGGGCCATCGCTTGGGCCCGCCGGTCCTCAACTGCTTCCGGGATGTCAAGGAGCGTCATCATCGAACAACCGTATGGTCGGGGCCTGGACCGGCGGGATTTCAGGAATCTCGGATTATTCTCCGGACGGGGCTGTCCGCCAGGAACGAAAGCCGCGCCCGGCGTCGTCAACGGCCGCCGGCGTCTGGATTCGGGGCGAGGGATCGCGGAAGATCGGCCGGGAAAGGGACCTAATCCAACCCATTGGAGGAACCTCTCGTGACGGCCGCTTTCCTCGTCTCCCTCGGTCTCGCCTGCTTCCAGGCCGAGCCCGCCCCCGCCGAGATCGTCAGCGTCAAGCGCGTCTGGGACAAGTCCGACTACAGCGCCTTCACCGACCTGATCCGCCACGAAGGCCGCTGGTTCATGACCTTCCGCGAGGGCGCGGGGCACGTCTCGCCCGACGGCGCGATCCGCGTCCTCTCCTCGACCGACGGCGAGGAGTGGAACTCGCTCGCGCTAATCACGTCGGTTGAGGGGGATCTGCGCGATCCCAAGCTCTCGATCACGCCGTTCGGCCAGTTGCTGCTGGCCGGGGCGATCGCTTACCCGCCCGAGTCGAAGACGAGGCACCAGTCGCTGGTCTGGGTCTCCGACGACGGCGAGGAATGGCAGGGGCCGCACCGGATCGGCGACCCGAACTACTGGCTCTGGCGACCGGCCTGGCACAAGGACGAGGGCTACGTCGTCGGCTACTCCACGGTCGAGCCTCGCGACACGCGCCTCTACCACGGCAAGGACGGCAAGGCGGAGGTCCTCGCGCCGAAGCTGTTCGTCGAGGGCTTCCCCAACGAGGCCGCCCTCGCGTGGCTCCCGGACGACACGGCCCTCTGCCTGCTCCGCCGCGACGGCAAGGACGGGACGAACCAGCTCGGCACCTCGAAGCCCCCGTACACGGAGTGGACCTGGAAGGATCTGGGCCAGCACCTGGGGGGCCCCGCCCTGCTCCGCCTGGCCGACGGCCGGTTCGTCGCCGGGGGCCGGTTGCACAAGCCGAACGTCCACACCGGGCTCTGCTGGATCGATCCCGAGGCCGGCACGATGACCGAGTTCCTCGCGCTCCCCTCCAACGGCGACTCCAGCTACCCCGGCCTCGTCGAGCATGACGGCGAGCTGTGGGTCAGCTACTACTCGGGCCACGAGGGGAAGACGTCGATCTACCTCGCCCGGATCAAGCTCCCGAAGAAGGCCGGGGACTGACGCCGGGCGGACCGAGGGCGTCGGGCGGCGCGGCACGAGCTTTGCCGTAACGCCCGGCGGCCCTTTCAGGAGACCGCCCCATGCCCCCTCGCAACGCCGACCTCCACGGCAACGCCCCCGATAAGGCAGACGGCGCGCTGCTCATCATCGACGTCGTCAACCGCTTCGATTTCGAGGACGCCGACAAGCTCCTCGCCAACGCCCTGCCGATCGCCGAGCCGCTCGTCAAGCTGGCCGCGCGGGCGCGAGAGGCCGGCGTGCCCGTGGTCTACGTCAACGACAATTTCGGGCGCTGGCGCTCCGACTTCAACAAGCTCGTCGAACGCTGCATGGAACCCGACGCGGCGGGCCGCGAGTTCGTGGCCAGGCTGCGGCCGGAGGACGAGGATTACATCGTCATCAAGCCGAAGCATTCCGGGTTCTTCTCCACGACCCTCGGGACGCTGCTCCAGTACCTCGGCGCGCGGACCCTGATCCTCGCCGGCGTCACGACCGACATCTGCGTCCTGTTCACGGCCAACGACGCCTACATGCGCGACTACGGGCTCATCATCCCCGAGGATTGCGTGGCGGCCGTCGACGAGGCGGACGACCGCGCCGCGCTCAACCTGATGCGGCGCGTCCTCAAGGCCGACGTCCGGCCCTCCTCCGAGATCGACCTCGCCCCGCTCGCCGTCTCGACCGGGAATTTGCTGCGGATGGAACCCTGACGTCGTACAATGCGGGCGATCCGTCGAGAATATTCAGAGATCAACACCGGACGACCCCGTCTCTCCTTCCATGCCGATCGGAGGCTTGCGATGTCGATCTTCCCGCGGATCGGGCTCGGGGCATTCCTCGCCGTCGCGTGCGTCGTCGGCCGGGCGGGCGAAGCACCGCCCAAGCCGGCCGAGGTCTACGGGGCGTGGTCGTTCTACAACAACATGGGCTGGGGGGCGTACTACCGCGGCGACCTCGAACTGGCCCGCGACCGCTTCACGCACGCCATCGAATACATCCGGCCGTACCAGAAGGAGTATCCGCGGCTGATGTCGCGAAGCTGCCACGATCTGACGCGTGTCCTGTGCGCCGTCGGGCGGTACTCCGACGCCGAGCCGCTGGCGCGGTGGGTGGTGGAGGCGCGTGATCACGACTCGCGCACCCGCGACGACGTGATGTTCGATAGCCTTTACCTCCTGGCGTTCGTCTACCGCGAGACCGACCGCCCCGCCGACGCCGTCCCCATCCTGCGCCGGGCGGTGGCCCTGGAGGAGAAGTTCCTGGGCCCCAACGACGGACGCCTCGCGTTGACGCTCAAGGAGCTGGCCGACGCCGAGGCCAGGTCGGGCGCGCTGGCGGAGGCCGACGCCAACTACCGCCGCGCCGCCGCCATCCATAAGGCCGCCAACCTGGATCTCGCCGACACCCTGTCCGCCCGCGCCGAGGTGCTGGAGAAGTTGGGCCGGTCGAACCAGGCGAGCCTCCTGCGCGGCGAGGCCGACGAGATGCTCAAGGATGCCGCGGGCCTGTCTCGCCTGGCCGACCACTTCTCGAACCCGCTGGCGGTCAACCAGGTCAGGCGAGGATCTCGCTGACCACGCGTCCGTGCACGTCCGTGAGGCGGAAGTCGCGGCCCTGGAAGCGGTACGTCAGCCGGGTATGGTCGAAGCCCAGCAGGTGGAGGATCGTGGCGTTCAGGTCGTGGACGTGGACCTTCTGGTCCACCACGTCGAACCCCAGGTCGTCGGTGACGCCGTGGCTGATCCCCGGCTTCACGCCGCCGCCGGCCATCCACATGGTGAAGGCGTTCGGGTGATGGTCGCGGCCGTCGGAGCCCCCCTGCACCATCGGCGTGCGGCCGAACTCGCCGCCCCAGACGACCAGGGTGTCCTCCAGCATCCCACGCTGCTTGAGGTCCAGGATGAGCGCGGCGCAGGCGCGGTCGGTCTCGGCGCAGTTGGCCTTGAGGTCGGCCGTGAGGTTGCCGTGCTGGTCCCACGCCTCGTGGAAGATCTCGACGAAGCGGACCCCGCGCTCCAGGAGGCGTCGCGCCAGCAGGCAGGTGCCGGCGAACGAGGCCTTGCCGGGCTCGACGCCGTAGAGGTCCAGGACGTGCCTCGGCTCGCGCGAGACGTCCATCGCCTCGGGCGCCGACATCTGCATGCGATACGCCGTCTCGTACGAGTTGATCCGGGTGGCGATCTCGGGGTCTCCCATCGCGTCGAGCCGGTGCCGGTCGAGCGCGTGGATGGCGTCGAGCGAATCGCGCTGGATGGCCTGGTCGACCCCGTCGGGATTGGAGAGGTAGAGGACCGGGTCGCCGCCGGTGCGGAACTGGACGCCCTGGTAGACGGTCGGCAGGAAGCCGCTGCCCCAGTTGGAGTTGCCGCCGCTAGGTCCCTTCTTCCCGGTGCTGAAGACGATGAAGCCCGGCAGGTCGTTCGCCTCGCTCCCCAGGCCGTAGCAGGTCCAGGCGCCCAGGCTCGGGCGGCCGAAGATCATGGAGCCGGTGCTCATCATGAGCTGCCCCGGCGCGTGGTTGAAGGAGTCGGTGCACATCCCCTTCACCACGGCGATCTCATCAACGACGCCGGCGGTGTGCGGGAGCAGCTCCGAGACCTGGGTGCCCGAGCGGCCGTGCCGGGCGAACTTGAACTTGGGGCCGAGGAGCTTCGCGTCCGGGTTGATGAAGGCCGAGCGATAGCCCTTGAGCAGCTCGGCCGGCGGCAGGGTGCCGTCGAACTTCGCGAGCTGGGGCTTCTCGTCGAACATCTCCAGGTGCGAAGGCCCGCCGGCCATGAACAGGAATAGCACGCGTTTGGCCTTCGGGGCGAAGTGCGGCGTCTTGGGCGACATCGGGCCGACGGCCGCCGGCGAGCCGGCGACGGCGTCGGCGGCCATCAGCTCGCGCAGGGCCATCGCCCCGAGCCCCACGCCGCACTGGCCGAGGAACCATCGGCGAGACACGTCGATCGGGTTCCGGCCGCGATACTCGCGATCCTGGCAATTCATCGGAGGGCCCCCCGGCGTTATTCCTTCGTGATCGTCTCGTCCAGGTTCAGGAGCACGCGCGACACCACGGTCCAGCTCGCGTGCTCGGCCGCGTTCTCCGAGCCGCCGGAGAGCTTCGCGGCCGCGTCGGCGTCGGCGGCGAATCGGGCGGATTGCTTGCGCAGGAGGTCCGTCAGGACCTGCCGTTCGGCGTCGGTCGGCCGACGGGCCAGGCAGCGGCGGAAGGCATAGGTGACCCGGTCGTCGTCGCTGGCCCCCCCCTCGGAGAGCGTCAGCGCGGCGAGCGAACGCGCGGCGTCCATCGCGACCGGCTCGTTCAGCAGGGCGAGCGCCTGGAGCGGCGTGTTCGACCGGCTCCGTCGCACGCACGAGAAGTCGCCGTTGGGGGCGTCGAACGCCTGGAGGACCGGGTACGGGATCGACCGAAACCGGAACGTGTAGAGGGCACGACGATACTTCGCCGATCCCTCCGCGATCGGCCAGCTCTTGGGCCCGTAGCTCGCGGGGGGCTCGAACAGGAACATCGGAGCCGGGGGGGTGACGCTGGGGCCGCCGAGGGTCCGGTCGAGCAGCCCGCCCGCCTCCAGGACGACGTCGCGCACGATCTCGGCGTCGGCCCGCACGCGCGCCCCGCGCGCCAGGAGTCGATTATAAGGATCCATCGCCAGCAATTCCGGCGTGACGCTCGACGCCTGCCGGTAGGCGTTCGAGCCGACGATCAGCCGGTGCAGCCGCTTGAAGCTCCAGCCGCCGTCCATGAACTCGACGGCCAGCCAGTCCAGCAGCTCCGGGTGCGAGGGGGGCTCGCTCTGCGTGCCAAGATCCTCGCTCGTCGCCGTCAACCCGATCCCGAAATATGCCTGCCAGACCCGGTTCACGATGGCGCGGGCGGTGGTGGGCGCCTCGCGGTCGACGAGCCATTCGGCGAAGTCGAGCCGGGTCGGGTTCGGCGTGCTCGGCGGGGGGTTGAGGAAGCTCGGCATGCCGGGCTCGACGACCTCGGCCGGCTTGAGGAACTCGCCGCGATCCAGGCGATGCGTCACGCGCTTGCGCTCGCGGAGCACGAGCTGCGACGCCCCTTCCGGATGCGTCTTCCACAGGGCGTCGATCCGATCGTTGGCCTCCTTCCATTCCGGGACGGTCGTCCGGAAGTGGGCGAAGACGGCCGCGGCCTGGTCGGGGGTCCGACCCTCCGGCGCGACGGCCAGCGCCTCGCGGGCGGCGGCCGGGACGGGGTCGGCCGTGGCGTCCGGGGCGGCGGTCGCGGAGAGGCGGAACCGGCCGAGGTTGTTGTTCTGGTTGTCGTCGCTGTTCCAGCCGCCGTGTCGCTGGTCGAGTCGGAAGCGGAGTCGCACGCCCGACGGGAACGAGACCGGCTCCGCCAGCGCGAACACCGCCTGGCGTGGGACGTTCCGCCGACCCTGGCCGATGTCGATGCCCCACGCGGTCTCCACCTTGCCGTCGATGGCGTAGTCGATCGGCCCGGTCACGCGTCGCTTGCCGCTACGGTCGTCGAAAATCGGCTCCAGCTCGGCCTCGGGCGGGTTGACGTCGGCCGTCGCCCGGACGATCTTCGCCTCCTTCCACTCGTCGGGCCGGTCGCCGGGGGCGACCTCGACGCGGAAGTCGGTCAGGGCGAACAAACCCTTGGTGGATCGCCCGGGGCCGTTCAGCGGCAGGCTGGGGTCGTTCAGCAGCTCCAGGCGGACCGCCGCGACCGCCGGCACCGGCTCCAGCGCCGTGAAGGTGTCGACGTGGATCGTCGGGGCGTAGCCGGAGGCCAGCAGCGAGCCGTCCTCCTGCATCGTGTGCTTCTGGCCGGTGCCGTTGTTGGCGTCGACGTCCGTGCGGACCACGGTCCAGTCCGGGCCCGGGGCCCTCGACGACTCCCACGACCGCATCCGATCGGCCCAGTCGGGATGATCGCGGCGGAGCGCCTCCTCGATCGCGGCGGTCTCGCGCAAGATCTCCTCGCGACGCCGCCGTTCCTCGGGCGTGTAGACGGCGACGGCCGCCTCGTCGGTGTCGTTGAGGAACGCGAACATCCGGTAGTAGTCGGTGTGCTCGATCGGGTCGAACTTGTGCGTGTGGCACTGGGCGCAACTGGTGGTGAGCCCCAGCACCGCCTTGCCGATCGCGTCCATTCGGTCGAAGAGGGCCTCGACGCGGAACTGCTCCGGGTCGATCCCGCCTTCCTCGTTAATCATCGAGTTCCGCAGGAAGCCGGTCGCGACGAGCTGGTCCTGATCGGGATTCGGGAGCAGGTCGCCGGCGACCTGCTCGACGATGAAGCGGTCGTAGGGGAGGTCGCGGTTGAAGGCGCGGACGACCCAGTCGCGATAGAAGTAGACGAAGCGAGGCTTGTCCTTCTCGTAGCCGTCGGAGTCGGCGTAGCGGGCGGCGTCCAGCCAGACGCGGCCCCAGCGCTCGCCGTAGTGGGGGGACTCCGGGAGGCGGTCGACGAGGCGCTCGTAAGCGTCGGCGCGGTCGTCGGCGAGGAAGGCGTCGACCTCGGCGATGCTGGGGGGGAGGCCGGTCAGGTCGAGCGAAAGGCGGCGGATCAGCGTCGTCCTGTCGGCCTCGGGCGAGGGCGTCAGCCCCTCCTCGTCGAGCTTGCGCAGGATGAAGGCGTCGATCGGGTTGCGGACCCAGTCGGGGCGCGAGACCTCGGGGGTGGCCGGCCGCTCGGGGGGGACGAAGGCCCAGTGCCCCTCGTACTCGGCGCCGTCGGCGACCCACGCTCGGAGGATTTCGACCTCTTTCGCGGACAGGGGATCGCCGTGCTTCGCCGGCGGCATCCGCTCGTCGGGATCGTCGGTCGTCAGCCGACGGATCAGTTCGCTCTCCTCCGGGTCGCCGGGGACGATGGCCGGGAAGCCGGTGGCGGCGGGCGCGGTGGCGGCGTCGAAGGAGTCGAGCCGAAGCTTCCCCTTGCGGTGCGATTCGTCGGGCCCGTGGCACTGGAAGCATTTATCGTTGAGGAGCGGCCTCACGTCGCGGCCGAATCGCACCGATCGGGCCGCGGGGGCCGGCTCGGGCTCGTCGGCGGGCGCCGACGCGACGAGGCCGGCGAGGAGCGCGACGGCGATACCCAGGGGGCGCATTCCGACGAGTCGGTCGATCATCATGGATCCGTCCTCGCGACGGCTGGCGGTTGTGGTGGGCGCACGGATCGGCGGGATGAAGGCTCGATGTATTCGGAACGGTGATTGTACCCGATCCGCCTCGACGATTGCACAACCATCCCGACGCCCGGCGGCCCCCACGTGGATCGTGATCCAAACCCGCGTCCGATTCGGAACCTAACGTTGCCGCGGCGTCGCGGTTCGCGTAGATTCAATCATCCCTTCGTCAAGCCCGATTCATTGAGGAGTCGAGGTCGTGCTAGAGGCCGTCCGAAGCCCAGCATCCATGGAGCCCCGCGCCGGGGCTCGTCGGGACCCCCAGGGGGGCCACGGGATCCTCCGGCCGCTCTCGCCGCTGCCGACCGAATGGCGTTCGCTTCCGCACGCCTTCGTGCGGCGGGCGCGTCGCGATCCCTCCCGGATCGCCATGCGCGACAGCACCGGCGCCGTGCTGACCTACGGGCAAACCCTCCTTCGCGCGACGGCCCTGGCCCGGGTCCTCTCCCGCGAGCTGGGCCCGGAGGAATACGTCGGGCTGATGCTGCCGCCGATGGTGCCGTCGGCCGTGGCCAACCTGGCCCTGGGGCTGCTGGGGAAGATCCCGGTCAACCTCAACTATACGACCAACCAGTCGATGGTGGACGCGGCGGTCGTCCAGTGCCAGATCAAGACGGTCCTGACCTCGGCCAGGGTGCTGGAGAAGTGCCCGATCCGGCCCTCCGCCGGGCTGATGATGCTGGAGGACGTGCCGGCGAAGGTCCGGGCGTCCGACAAGCTGTTCGCCGCCGCCGTGGCGAAGGCCGTCCCGACGGCCGCTCTCGGCCGGTTCCTGCCGGGGCTGCGAAACCGCGGCCTCGACGACCTGGCGACGATCATCTTCACCTCGGGCTCCACCGGCGACCCCAAGGGGGTCATGCTCACGCACCGGAACATCCTCTGCAACGTGCTCCAGGTGCAGGAGCAGATCAACCTGGACGACCGCGAGGTGATCCTCGGGATCTTGCCTTTCTTCCACTCGTTCGGCTACACGATCGGACTGTGGACGGGGCTCGTGCTGGGGAAGTCGGTCGTCTATCACTTCAACCCCCTGGACTCCCGGACGATCGGCAAGCTCTGCGAGGAGCACGGCGTCACCCTGGTCGCCGGCACGCCGACGTTCGCCCGCATGTACATCAAGGCGTGCCGCCCGGAGCAGTTCAAGTCCCTCAAGCACCTGATCCTGGGGGCCGAGAAGCTCAAGGACGAGTGCTACCGAGAGATCAAGGCGACCCTGGGCATCGAGCCCATGCAGGGCTACGGCACGACCGAGCTGTCGCCGGTCGTCTCGGTGAACGTCCCGGCCGACTTCGCCCTGCCCGGTGGCGGGACGGCCCACGCCAACCGGCCCGGGACCGTGGGGTTCCCCGTGCCGGGGACCTCGGTGAAGACCGTCCATCCCGAGACCGGGGAAGACCTCCCCCCCGGCGCGACCGGGCTGATCCACGTGAAGGGCCCGCAGGTGATGGCCGGCTACCTCCACAAGCCGGAGGCCACCGCCCAGGTGCTCAAGGATGGCTGGTACTCGACCGGCGACCTCGGGTTCGTCGACGAGGACGGCTTCCTCACCATCACCGACCGCGTGAGCCGGTTCTCGAAGATCGCCGGCGAGATGGTGCCGCACGTCGGGGTCGAGTCGGCCGTGATGTCGGCCGCCGGGGTCGACGAGCAGCAGGTGGCCGTCACGTCCGTCCCCGACCCGAGGCACGGCGAACGGCTCTGCGTCCTCTACACCGACATGGGGACGACCCCGGACGAGATCCACCGCCGGCTCATCGCCGCCGGCGTCCCCCGCCTTTGGATCCCCTCCGTCCGCGACTTCATCCAGGTCGACGCCATCCCGATCACCGGGACCGGCAAGATCGACCTGAAGGCGCTCCGCGAGGTCGCGTCCCGTCAGCCGGCCCGAGGCTGACACCGCTACAGCACCGATCGCCGGCCCGGCCCGTCGCGCCCCCTCTCCGCGCCGGTCTGATAGAATGGCGAGCGTCAAGGCCGCGGAGGGCCGCATGGAGTTGATGCTTCGGGTGACGTCCGGGCCGCACGCCGGCGAATCGCGCCGGATCGATCGATCCGAGCCATTCGTCGTCGGGCGGTCCTCGCGCGCGGCCTTCCCCATGACCGGCGACCTGCTCCTCTCCCGCGAGCACTTCAAGATCGAGCATGCCGGGGGCGTCCTCGACCTGATCGACCTGGGGAGCACCAACGGGACCAAGGTCAACGGCCTGCGCGTCCGTCGCGTGATGCTCCGCGAGGCCGACGTCGTCGAGGCGGGCCAGAGCCGCTTCGAGGTCGTCGCGATCGGCGCCAGGCCAGGGGCCGCCGTGGCCCCCCCCTGCCCGGGATGCGGGGCCCGCGTCGTCCGCGAGAACGCCCACGTTTCCCGATCCGGCGAGGTCACAGGCCTCCTCACGCTTCCCACGTCCGACGCCGTCCTCTGCCCCAATTGCCTTGCCTTGAGGCGACGGTTCCCCGAGACCGCCCCCGGCTTCCTCATCGACAAGCTGATCGGCGAGGGGGGCATGGGGGAAGTGTACCGCGCGGTGGAGCTTGCCACCGGGCGTCGCGTGGCGATCAAGATGATGCTCGCGGGCGCCGCTCCCGACGAGAAGGCGTTCCACTACTTCCGGCGCGAGATCCAGGTGCTGCGCGACCTGCTGGCCCCCGGCGGCCAGGCGCATCCCGGCATCGTCGCGTTCTACGACCTGTTCGAGGTGGACGGCCGCTATCAACTGGTGATGGAATACGTCGACGGCCAGAACGCGCTGGAGTGGTCGCGGGACCACCAGCCGCTCCCCGTGGCGTCCGCGGCGCAGATCGGGCGGCAGCTCCTCTCGGCGCTGGCCCACGCGCACGCGAGGGGATACGTCCACCGCGACGTGAAGCCGTCGAATCTGCTGGTGATGGGCCCCGTCCACCGCCCCCGCGTGAAGCTCTCGGACTTCGGGCTCGCCAAGAGCTTCGCCGACGGGAACGTCTTCTCCACCATGACCCGGCAGGGGGACGTCGGCGGCTCGACGGGGTTCCTCTCCCCCGACCACATCCTCGAATTCCGCGACGTCAAGGAGCCGGCCGACATCTACAGCGCCGGCGCCACGCTCTATTATCTGCTCACCCATCAATATCCGTACTACGGATTCAACCCCCGCCAGGGGAACGCCTACGAGATGATCCTGGAATCGCCCCCCATCCCCCTCCGGGCCTTCCGCCCCGACGCCCCGGGGGAGCTGGAGCGAATCCTGATGAAATCGCTCCAGAAGCAGCCCCGCGCCCGCTGGAAGTCCGCCCAGGCGATGGGCGAGGCGTTGCAGGAGCTGGTCCTCCCGTCGCAGGCGTGAGACCCGGCGCGGCCGGCCGGGGGGCGCTTCCGGTTCGGTCTCGTCTCGCGCGGGGGACGACGTTAAGATGGAGGGCCGGCGAGACGCGGGCCGGACCAGGGGGTCCTCGCCGCCGGCCGCGCGAGCCCGAAATCCAGTGGCGAGGGTCGAATCTTGGAGCGTCTGGGGACAGTGGCCGTGGTCGGGGTCGGGCTGATCGGCGGGTCGATCGGCATGGCCCTCCGCGCCGGAGGCCTGGCCCGCGAGGTCGTCGGGGTGGGCCGCGACATGACGCGGCTGGACGAGGCCCGGGACCTCGGCGCGATCGACCGCGGGACCGTCGACCTGGCGAGCGGCGTCTCCGACGCCGAGGTCGTCGTGATCTGCACGCCGGTCGGCCGCGTCGCCGAGGACGTCCGCCGGGCGGCGGAGCTCGCCCCGCGATCGGCGCTCGTCACGGACGCCGGCAGCACCAAGCGGTCCATCGTCGAGGCCGTCGAGAAGACCCCCCGCGCCGCCAGGATGTTCGTCGCCGCCCACCCGATGGCCGGCTCCGAGCGCTCCGGGGCGGCGCACGCCCGGGCCGACCTGTACCGTGACCGAGTCTGCATCCTGACCCCCTCGGCGACGACGCCGCGCGCCATGGTCGACCGCGCCCGCGCGTTCTGGTCGGCCCTGGGGTGCCGGATCGTGGAGATGGGCCCGGCCGAGCACGACGAGGTGGTGGCCTTCACCAGCCACCTGCCCCACGCCCTGGCCGCCTCGCTCGCCTCCGCCGTCCCGGCCGACTGGCTCCCGCTGGCCGCCGGCGCCTTCCGCGACGGCACGCGCGTCGCCGGGGCCGACACGGAGCTGTGGACGGCGATCTTCCGCGAGAACCGCGGGCCGCTGATGAACGCCGTCGGCAAGCTCCAGGACCGGCTCTCCGCCCTCAAGTACGCCCTGATGACCGATGACGAGGAGTCGATCCGGCGGTGGTGGGACGACGCCCGCGCCCGCCGCGCCCTGTTCGAGGCCCGCCAGCCTCCCGGCCCGAATGCCTGACCGGACGATCGAAAGGCCATCTTAGTCGTGTTGAAATCGAACATGCTCTGGCACCTGGACATCGAACCCGCCCCCGACCAGACCGACGCCGACGGCCTCCGGGTCGCCCAGGAGGCGGCCGAATCCGGCCTCGCCGGCCCCTGGCGCGTCGCGGCCAGCCGCGGCTTCCTGGTGGAGGGCCCCCTCTCGGCCGACGACGTCGCCGCCGCCGCGCGTCAGGTCCTCGTCGACCCGGTCGTCGAGCGCTTCCAAGTCAGGCCCTGCCCGGCCGCCGACGGCGACGGCGTGATCGTCCACGTCTTCCCCAAGGCGGGCGTGACCGACCCGGCCGCCGAGAGCGCGCTCTCCCTGCTCCGCGACCTGGGCCACGCCGCCGAGGCCGCCCGCAGCATCCGCAGCTATCGCGTCGAGGGCCCCGCCGATCAGCTCCCCCGGCTCGTCCAGCGCGTGCTGGCCAACGAGGCCGTCGAGGAGGCCGTCGTCGGCCCGCTCCGGCTCGACCGCCTGGGCGAGGGCCGACCCTACGAATTCAAGCTCGTCGAGGTGCCGATCCGGGCGATGGACGACGACGCCCTCGTGAAGGCGAGCAAGGACGGCCAGCTCTCGCTCAGCCTCGCCGAGATGCGGACCATCCAGGCCCACTTCCGCGGCCTCGACCGCGACCCGACCGACGCGGAGCTGGAGACCATCGCCCAGACCTGGAGCGAGCACTGCTCCCACAAGACCCTCCGGGGCAAGATCGACCTCGACGGCAAGGTCATCGACAACCTGCTGAAGAGCACCATCTTCGCCGCGACGAAGGAGCTGGACCTCGACTGGCTCGTCAGCGTCTTCAGCGACAACGCCGGCGTCGTCCGGTTCGACGACGGGCACGACGTCTGCTTCAAGGTCGAGACCCACAACCACCCCTCCGCCATCGACCCCTACGGCGGCGCGAACACGGGCATCGGCGGCGTGATCCGCGACGCCCTGGGGACCGGGCTGGGCTCCAAGCCGATCTGCAACACCGACGTCTTCTGCGTCGCCCCGCCGGACTTCCCCGCCGACCAGCTCCCCGCCGGCGTCCTCCACCCCAAGCGCGTCCTCAAGGGGATCGTCGCGGGCGTCCGCGACTACGGCAACCGGATGGGGATCCCGACCGTCAACGGCGCGCTCGCCGTCGACCCGGCCTACCTCGCCAACCCGCTCGTCTTCTGCGGCACGGTCGGCGTCCTGCCGCGGGGCATGTCGTCCAAGTCGGTCGAGCCGGGCGACCGGATCGTCGCCATCGGCGGCCGGACGGGGCGAGACGGCATCCACGGCGCGACGTTCAGCTCGGTCGAATTGACCAGCGAGAGCGAGTCGATCTCCGGCGGCGCCGTCCAGATCGGCGACGCCATCACCGAGAAGATGGTCCTGGACGTCATCGTCCGGGCCCGCGACCTCGGCCTGTTCCGCTCCGTGACCGACTGCGGCGCGGGGGGCTTCAGCTCGGCCGTCGGCGAGATGGGCGCCGAGACCGGCGCGGTCGTCGACCTGGAGACGGCCCCGCTGAAG
Organism: Paludisphaera sp.; assembly: GCF_037189885.1. Taxonomy (NCBI): domain Bacteria; kingdom Pseudomonadati; phylum Planctomycetota; class Planctomycetia; order Isosphaerales; family Isosphaeraceae; genus Paludisphaera; species Paludisphaera sp. The sequence goes on along the minus strand of NZ_JBBCIR010000004.1, from coordinate 215,662 downwards.
TACGAAGGCCTCTCCTACACCGAGATCTGGATCTCCGAGGCCCAGGAGCGCATGGTCCTGGCCGTCCCCCCCGAGCACTGGCCCGCGTTCCGCGACCTGTGCGCGCTGGAGGGGGTCGAGGCGACCAACCTCGGCGAGTTCGTCGACACCGGCCGGCTCACGCTCCGCTACAACGGCCACGTCGTCGGCGACCTCTCCATGGAGTTCCTCCACGACGGCCGCCCCGACGTCGTCCGCGCGGCGACCGACGCCACCCCCGCGCCGAGGCCCCTTAATCCGCCGCCTTCGGCCGACTTCACCGCCGACCTGATGAAGCTCCTGGCGCACTGGGACGTCTGCTCCAAGGAGTGGATCGTCCGCCAGTATGACCACGAGGTCCAGGCGCGGACGGTCGTCAAGCCGCTGGTCGGCGAGCGCGAGCAGGGGCCGGGGGACGCCTCGGTGATCCTGCCGGTCGTCGGGTCGCATCGCGGGCTGGCGGTCTCCTGCGGGATCAACCCGCGCTACGGCAAGCTCGACGCATACGCGATGGCCGCCTGCGTCATCGACGAGGCGGTGCGGAACTGCGTGGCCGTGGGGGCCGACCCGGACCGGATCGCCCTTCTCGACAACTTCTGCTGGGGGAGCCCGGAACGTCCCGAGACCCTCGGCTCGCTCGTCCGCGCCGCGCAGGCGTGCCGCGACCTCGCCCTGGAGTACCGCACGCCGTTCATCTCCGGCAAGGACAGCCTTTACAACGAGTACGCCCACGACGGCGAGAGCCTGGCGATCCCCCCCACGCTCCTCATCAGCGCAATCGGCCAGGTGCCGGACGCGCGCCGCTGCGTGACGATGGACTTCAAGGCGGCCGGCAACCTCGTCGTCCTGGTCGGGACGACCCGCGCCGAGTTCGGCGGCTCGCTCTGGGCCGAGGCCCGCGGCCTGGAAGGCGGGACGGTCCCGATGGTCGACGCGAAGGCCGGCCTGGCCACCTTCCGCGCCCTGCACCGGGCGATCTCCGGCGGCCTCGTGCGTTCCTGCCACGACCTGAGCGAGGGGGGGTTGGCCGTCGCCCTGGCCGAGTCGGCCTTCGCCGGCGGGTTCGGGGCCGAGGTCTCGCTGGCGGACGCCCCGCGCGACGCGGGCGCGGCGTCGGACGCGGCCCTGCTGTTCTCGGAATCGCCCTCTCGGTTCCTGCTGGAAGTCGAGCCCGCCCGCTATGAGGAGCTGGCCGCGACGCTGGCCGGCGTGCCGTTCGCGAAGATCGGCGCGACGACGCCCGCCCGTCGTCTGACGATCGACGGCCTGGCGGGGGGCCGCGTGATCGACGCATCGCTGGCCGACATGGAAAACGCCTGGCGCGAGCCCCTGAATTGGTGACTGGTCGAAAGCCGCCCCCCGGGCGCGGTCATGGATATATTGTCATAAGAATCCGCTGAACCCGAGAGAAGGCCGATGATGCTGAGGTTCGTCACGTTCGTCGACGGCTCCAACCTGGACGGGGTGCTCAAGCACCTGAACCTGCGGGTCGACGACTATGGCGCGTTCTACCGCCACGTCTTCGAGCAGAGCGTCCACTTCTGGGGCCGGACGTTCGCCGAGGGGTCGCGGTGGCCGACCGCCCAGCATTCGCGTATCTACTGGTACGTCGTCGGCAAGATGGACGAGTGGGACCTCAACGATCCCAAGGCCGAGGCGCGGCTCCGGGCCCGGTTCGAGGTCAACCCCCGCCTGCGCGACTCCTACATCGAGGACGTCCTCCACCGCAACCCGGACATCCCGCCCGAACGCCGCGTCGAGGAGGCGTGGAACGCCTGCTTCGCCGAGACCCGCGAGTGGTACGACATCAAGCGGCGGGCGCTGGAGAAGAAGAAGCGTTTCTACCACGGCGTGCAGTCGGCCACCGACTTCGTGGAGATTCGCCAGGAGGGGCACTGGAAGGTCGACCTCCTGAACCACACCGTCAACGAGAAGGGGCTCGACACGAGCCTGGCCGTGGACATGGTGGCGCTGCAGGACACCTACGACATCGCGCTGCTGATCTCGGGCGACGCCGACGGCATCCCCGGCATCAACTACGTGAAGGGCAGGTCGAAGCACGTCGGCGTGGCCGAGTTCCGCAAGGGCTCGCCGGCCGAGTTCCCCGGCAAGGGGTCGTCCTCCCGCCTGAAGATCGCCGCCGACTTCGTCGTCCAGGTCTACGAGTCCGAGCTGGTGCGGCGGAACCTCGCCTACCGCGCCGCCGAGCCCGACAACCCGTCGAACTCGTCCGACTCCTCCTACTGAACCCGACCGACTCAAGACGCGAACGAAAGGGAAGCAGACCGCAATGGCCACGCCGCGCGTGATCGTGCTGAGGGCGCCCGGGACGAACTGCGACGAGGAGACCGCCGAGGCCTGGCGGCTCGCCGGCGCGCGGGCGGAGACCTGGCACGTCGGCCGCCTGCTGGAGGAGCCCCGCACCCTCGACCTCTTCCAGATCCTGACCATCCCCGGCGGCTTCTCCTACGGCGACGACCTGGGCGCCGGCCGGATCCTGGCCGTCCACCTCGCCCGCGGCCTGGGGGACGCGCTCCGGCGGTTCCACGACCGCGGCGGGCTGCTGATGGGCATCTGCAACGGCTTCCAGGTCCTGGTCCGCTGCGGCCTCCTCCCCGGCGACGACGCCGACGGCGCGGCGACCCTCGCCACCAACGACTCCGGCCGATTCGAGTCCCGCTGGGTCACCCTCCTGCCGCGTCCCGGCATCTCGCCCTTCGTCGACTTCGACGAGCCGCTCGACCTGCCGGTCGCCCACGGCGAGGGCCGCTTCGTCACCAGCGACGCCAAGGAGCTGGACGCCCTGGACGACGCCGGCCGGATCGTCCTGAAGTACGCCGACGCCGACCTGGAGCCTACCCAGGAGTACCCCGCCAACCCCAACGGCTCCCGCCTCGCCGCCGCCGGGATCTGCGATCCCTCCGGCCGCGTCTTCGGCCTGATGCCCCACCCCGAACGGTTCGTCTCCCCCCTGCACCACCCGCGCTGGACCCGCCTCGGCGACAAGCTCGGGGCGGAGGGCCACGGCCTGAAGGTCTTCCGCGGCGCCGTCGCGGCGCTGGCCTGACGGCAAGACGGCTCGATCATCGCGGGGCGGTCGCCTTCGTGACCAGCTCCGCGATCGCCCGGTCGAGCCTCGCGCCGGCCATGTCCAGGTAGTCGTTGTGCTCGGCGCGGTCGATGATCAGCGTGGCCGGAGGCTCCGGGCAGGCGGCGACGAGGCGCTCGAACATCGCGAAGGGGACGATGCGGTCGCGGCGGCCGTGGCCCAGGAGGATCGGGCGCTTGACCGTCTTGATCTTCGCGAGGCTCTCGAACTTGTGCTGGAACAGGAAGGCGGGCGGGGGGAGGGGGAAGATCGTCCTCGCCATGTCCATCGTGCTGGTGAAGGTGCTTAGCGCAAACAGGCCGGCGACCTCGTGACGCGAGGCCAAATCGATCGCCACCGCGCCGCCGAGCGACCAGCCGCCGACGACGACTCGCCCCGGCGGGAATCCCCGCGATTTCAGGAAGGTCAGGCACGCCTCGCCCGCCTGGCGACAGCCGATTTCCGAGGGCTTGCCGCCGCTCATCCCGTATCCCAGATAATCCGGGATGACGACGTTCAGCCCGAGCCGGCGCAGGCGGTCGAACTCCAGCCGCGAGTACGCCAGGCACATCGCGTTGCCGTAGAAGAAGACCACGGCGGGGCGGGATCTGGCGTCGTCGAGCGGCCGGCCGTCGGCCGACAACGCGGGGCCGAACAGGGCGACGACCTCGCCGCCCGGCGTCGGCAGCCGCACCAGCTCCTCGCCGGGGCCCGCGCGGACGACGGCTTCCGGCAGCCCCTGGGTGGCCGAGCCGGGGAAGATCATGTTCGCCTGCGCGGCGTAGAGGGTGGCGAAGAAACCCACGACGGTCAGCCCCGCGAGCGTTGCGAGCCTTCGCGCCACGCGCGTCGGCCGCGGGCGGGCCGCGCGGGCGCGGTCGGGATCGCTCGGGAGCCGGGAAAGCGTCGGATCGATGCCCATGCGTTCCCCCGGCTCATGATTCTCCTAACCCTCGGCCTCGTCCGCGTCTTCCCCGAGTTCGGTCCGCGGAGCCGACCGGGGCCGCGAAGTAGAGTCAGTTTGGCCGCCCGCGGGGCCCGACGCCATACAATTTTCTCGCGGCCCGATAGCTCGGCCTTGGTTATCGCTGTCGGCGCGGTCGAAGACGCCTGGGAAGGGCTCCCGGGATGCCACGGGCCCTGATGAGGCGTGGCAACTTCATCGTGAGCGAGCGGCGTCCCGGATGCTTCCCTTCTCTCGCGGCGGTCTCGACACCGGAGCGTGGGACCTTGGCTTCCGACGAAGGGCCCTTCTACCAGGGCACGACCCGGGCGCTCGCCGTCGACGGAGCCCGACGCCGATCCCGGTGGCCAGGGCCGTCGCCAGCAAGGCCGCCGATGACGGCTCGGGCACGACGGTGATGACGCCGAACAGGCCATTGGCTTCATCGTCCGGCCCCGCCGTGAAGTAGACCGCGTCGGCGGAGCCGCCGCGCGACCCGTTCCCCACGGTCAAGGACCATAGGCCGTCGATGCTCAGCGGGTTGCCCGACGCATCCCTCAACTGGTCGATGAAGGTGCTGGAGGCGAGGTCATAGGCGTTGATGCGGCCGTCTCCGAAGTTGCCGACGAGCAAGGAGCCGCCGAGCGAACCGAAGGAGTCGGGCGCGATGGCCATCCCCCAGGGGGCGTCGAGCGGGCCCTGCGTGGCGACTCGCCCGATGAAATTGCCCTCCAGGTCGAACTTGCTGACGAAGCCCAGGCCGACGCCGGTCTCCTCTTCGCCCCCGGAACCCTGCTTCGCGTAAGCGACGAAGATCGTGCCGCCCAGGTTCTGGACGTTGAAGGGGGCGAATCCGGACGGGAGGCCGGGATCCTCGAATCTCCCGGCGAGATTCGGGGCGTCCGGGTCTCCCTTGATTACGTCGATGGTGCCGGAGCGAAATTCGGCGGCAAGCAGGTAGGAATGGTCTCCGATGGTCGCGAACGCGGCCCCTTTGTACACGTTCGAGGGATCCCCGGTCTGCAAGATCTCCGCGCGGTCCCCGAGCGCGCCGCGCCAGCCGGAGATGGTCCCGTCCTCGGAGACGAACAGGAAGTTATCGCCGTTGAACGAGCCGCCCGGGGCGCCGGAGGTGTTCACCTGGCCGGTGACCGAGCCGTCGCCCGGGATGATGACCGTCAGGTTGACCTTAGTGGGGATGTTGGCACCGTCCACCGAGTAGAGGGTCGACGTGCCGGTCCCGTTGTTCGAGACCCAGACCGGGCTGGTCGGGCCGAAGGATACGCCCCACGGATTTACGAGGTCGGGGTCCTCGAGCCTCGCGACGCCGGGCTGATTCGAGACGAGGTTGGTCGGCACGAAGAATTCGGCCCGCGTCCCGGTCGACGCGAGGAGGCCCGAGGCCCCGAGCAGGACGGTTCGCACGATGTTTCGCATGGGATGACCGCCTCCGTGGACGTCATGGCGGAGCGAAGGAACGCCGGCGAAGCCAGGGCGAGGTTCCGCCTCGGGGCGACGGAGGAGCCGAGGCCCCCTCTCGAGGAAGCCTAGGAGCGTCCGCGACGAATATGATGTCGTCGACGGATCGGAACGCCCGTGGGCCCGGCGACCGATCCGGGATACCACCGAGTCACGAAAACCACAACAACATATTCTTCATTTCCGAATATTTCGAATGAACCCCCGCGGCCCCTCATGATGATCGGCCTTCCGGAGAGGCGGGGGGTTATGACGGCGGAGTGCGTTCGAGCCGGCGAGGCCGCCGGGCGTGGCCGTCGACGATCGACCCGGGGAGGAGGGGCCGATGGGCTAATCGATTCGCCCGAGGGCGCGGGGGGGGGGAGTGCGTCAGGCGGCGAGGGGGCGTGGCGGCCGGGGTGAATGAAGCGAGCCGGGGCCGACCCGGAGCCTCGGTGAGAGGCCTCGCGTCGGTCCCGGCTCGTTGCGCCGGTCGCCCGAGGGGGGGCGATCAGATGCCGTTGCCGAAGGAGGAGTCGCGGTGCTCGGGGGCGGCGTTCTCGTGCGCCGTCTCCTTGCGGTGGGCGACGTGGGGCCCGCGGAGGATCGACTGCCCGGCGCGGGCGTGCTGGGTGTGACCCCGGAGCGGCCCGCGACGCAGCGGCGGCTCGGCGGCGTGGGCGGCCGGGGCGTGCGTCTCGTACGGGATGTCGTAGTCCTCGGCGTCGTAGTCGTCGTAGCGCGAGACGTAGCCCGGCATCTTGGCCCGCTCCAGCTCCTCGGCGTAGGAGGAGAGGACGGCTGCCTGGATCTTCTCGCGGCACATGGAGTTGATCGGGTGGGCGATGTCGGCGTGCAGCTTGGCGCGGCCGTCGGCGTCGCGGAGGGCGCGGCTCTCGTCCAGGCGGCAGCCGCACTGGTTGCAGAACCGGCTGCGCAGGTGGTTCTTGGTGCCGCAGTTGTGACAGCGGTCGGTCAGCTTCCGGGAAGGCATGGCCACGAAGAAGCCCTTGGCCCCCTCGATGATCTTCAGGTCGCGGATGACGAACATGTCGTCGAACGTGATGCTGCAGAAGGCTTGCAGCCTCTCGTTGCTCCCGGAATTGTCTTCCATGAGCTTGATGCGAACTTCGGTGATCTCCACAGCCGGTACTCCTTTACGAGGCGTTCACTGCTCAGGGGCCGCAGGTCACGACCCGGACCAATCCTAGTCCGAGCGGCTTGAGGACGTCCGCGGCGCGTCCCGCGTCCTCGGCGTCGCGAGCGAGGCCGAAGTAGGCGGAACCGCTGCCACTCATCAGGGACCCGCACAGATGCGAGCTCAATCCCGCCAGGGCGTCCCTCACGGAGGCCAGCTCCGGTCGGATCGCCTCGGCGACGGGCTGGAGCCTGTTGAACAGGCAACGGCCCAGGGCTTCTGGGTCCCCGAGCGCCAGCGCGTCGAGGGCGGGGCCCATCGGACGCGGCGTCTCGGGGGGTGTCAATCGTCGATAGACGTCGGCCGTGCTCAGGCCGACTCGGGGCGCGACCAGGACGAAGGTCAGGGAGGTCGGCAAGGTCAGGGGCTCCACCAGCTCGCCCCGGCCGCGGCAAGCCGCCGCGGGGCCGTGCTGGAAGAAGGCCACGTCGCTGCCGATCCCGGCCGCCAGCTCGGCGAGCCGTCCCGGGGGAATGCCCAGTCCCCAGAGGCGATCGAGGGCCGCCAGCGTCGCCGCCGCGTCGCTCGAACCGCCGGCCAGTCCCGCCTGGGCCGGGATCGCCTTCTTCAAGGTGATCCTCGCCCCCGAGCGGACGCCCGCGGCCAGCTTCAAGGCCTCGGCCGCGCGGACCACCAGGTTCCGGCCGTCGACCGGGAGGCTCGGGTCGTCGCACTGAAGCGAGATCGCCCCGGACTCGTCGTCGCGGAAGGTCAGCTCGTCGAACAGGTCGACGGCCACCATCAGCGACTCCACCTCGTGGTAGCCGTCGGGCCTGCGCCTCGGCACCTCCAGGAACAAATTCAGCTTCGCCGGCGCGAGGGCTTCCACGCCGTCGGCGATGGGACGGACGATCATGACGCGGCCGCTCCCCCGCCCCCCGCCCGCGAGGGAGCGGGAGGGCCGGATTCACGAGCCGCGTCGAGAGCGTCGAAAACGAGGGGGACCACGGCCGAGGTCGGCACTCTCGCGAACCAGGTTGAATGGCGGCGGTCGGTCGTCAAGGCGGTCGTCCTCTTCGCTTCGGGCCTTTCCGGGCCCCGTCGTGCGGCAGTTTCTATCCCGTCGCCCCGATCCGGGCAAGAGCGATTCGGCCCGTAAATCGAAATCCCGTCGGCATTCACGACGACGGACTTTTACTTTTTTTCAAAGCCCCGCCACGACGCCGTTTCCGAGCTTGCACCCCACGCATTCCCCGTTCTCGCCGCGATGGATCGACCGATGGAAAGGCCGCGCCGCCGGAACGCCTCGCCTCGCCTCCCGGTCACGAAGTCCCGCCCCGTGTCGGAGAGCCTCGCCCCGCCAACGATCCCCGAAGTTGGCTTCGTTCGCGCGCCCGATTCTCGCTTCTATTCGTCGTAAACCCCCAATTGATCAATCATTGCAACCAATACGAGTTGGCTTCGTTCGTCATTTTCGAATGACTTTTTCGCCGCCCGCCCCAGGCCAACTCGCCACGCCCGGTCGGGATACGGACGAGCGCGACCCCATCGTGGCCTCGTCGCTCTCCAGGCGTTGCTTTGTCACCATTCCAATCGCCAGGGCTACGCGATACGCGTTTCTCCACCATGTAGTGCTATACAAACCGCGTCCAGAGAATGCTGGGCACCATTATCTGGCGTTCGGGGGCCGGTGCAATTTCCATAAATCGTTGGGCGGTAAACACCATACGACAACTCGAAAATTCTCCTTCGCGATACACAGGCGGGTCACCTCGTGGACAACGTCCCGGGCACGCGCCTGACAACATCGCGGTGGGCTGTCGCCGTCTAGGCCTGGTCTCGACGCAATGCCAGGGCCCGGCCTACCTTGGAGATGCGATGGGTCGATTCGAGTCCGATGCGGTTCGGCCCGACCATGCTCTCGACGGGCCGCGCCCGCCGTTTCGGCCGACTCCGACCAACCCGAGCCGCGAGACCGACATGCCAGAGATCCCGCGCCGTGACGCTTTCCAACTCGACAAGGCCCTCCTCGCGGCGCGGGACACGCGACGGCTTTCCGTGGGCGCGGGAGTCCGTCGGGCGACGCCGGCCGAGTTCGCCGCGACGTTCGGCGAGGTCCCGGCGGCGATCGTCGCCGACGTTAACACCTTCGAAGCCGCCGGCCGCGACGTGCTGGATGCCTTCCAAGCCGCCGGGGCCGCGCTCGTCGAGCCGTTCGTCTTCGGCCCCGACGTGCATGCCGAGTTCGGCGACGTCGAACGGCTGGAGGAGGGGTTGCGAGGACGCGACGCGGTGCCGGTGGCCGTCGGTTCGGGGACGATCAACGACCTGACCAAGCTGGCGTCGCATCGCCTCGGCCGCCCTTACATGGCGGTGGCGACGGCCGCCTCGATGGACGGCTACACGGCGTTCGGGGCGTCGATCACGCGCCATGGGTCGAAGCAGACCTTCGACTGCCCGGCCCCCAGCGCGGTCGTCGCCGACCTGGAGGTGATCGCCGCCGCCCCATCTCCGATGAATGCCTGGGGCTACGCCGACCTCCTGGCGAAGAACGTCGCCGGGGCCGACTGGATCCTGGCCGACGCCCTCGGCGTCGAGCCGATCGACCCGGGCGTCTGGGAGACGGTCCACGGGAGCCTCAAGGCGTGGGTCGCCGACCCGTCCGGCGTGGCGCGGAACGAGCCCGCCGCGCTGGCGAACCTGATCGACGGCCTGATGATGAGCGGGTTCGCGATGCAGGCGCACCAGACAAGCCGGCCCGCCTCGGGCGCCGACCACCAGTTCAGTCACCTCTGGGACATGCAGGACCATACTCACGAGGGCGTTGCGCCTTCGCACGGGTTCAAGGTCGCCGTGGGGACTCTGGCGTCGACGGCGCTGCACGAATTCCTGCTCGACCAGAATGTCGAGGCTCTCGATCTCGACCTCGCGGTCGCCTCCTGGCCGGAGTTCGACCGAGTCGAGGCGCGAATCCTGGAGTTGTTCGGGCCGGGGGCGCTGGCGGATAAGGCGATCGAGGAGACCCGCGCGAAACACCCCGCGCCGGACGAGCTGCGCGATCAGCTCGTCCGCCTGCGCGACGCGTGGCCCGACCTGCGAGCACGCCTCGCCGAGCACCTCATCCCGTTCGAGGACGTTCGCGAACGCCTTCGGGCCGTCGGCGGCCCGACCGGGCCCGAAGGGGTCGGCATCTCGCGCGACCGGCTACGCGTGGCCTATGATCAGGCTTATTACATCCGCCGACGCTTCACCAACCTGGATGTCGTCCGGCGTCTCGGGCTGTTCGACGCCGCGATGGACGGGATTTTCGCGGCGGGCGGACGGCTGGGGGCGTGAGTCGCGATTCGGGAATTTCGAAATTAGCGCCAACGGCGTCCGATTCGTCCCCGTAGCATCTTGCGGATCGATTGGCCTGTTTGATAAAAATTCGACCTGCTCCCAGGCATCAACGCAATCCTGGCACCGGGATGGCGTGGGCGGATGGGGGAGGATTTCCGCGCGACGGCGGTCGCCATCGGCCGCCGCCTTCCGTCTCGCCGCCGTAGGGGCCTCGCGCCCGGTTCGCATCCCGCCCCCGGTCCCCTGGAGGATGTTTCCCATGGCCGAATGTCGAGGCCCGTTGAGCCGTCGCGGATTCCTGACCGTGGGGGCGCTGGGGATCGGTAGCCTGACGCTCGCCGACCTGCTCCGCGGCCGCGCCCGGGCCGACCAGAAGCATTACGACCCGATCGCGGCCACGGCCGACTCGGTGATCCACATCTTCCTGCCCGGCGGCATCGCCCACCAGGAGACGTTCGACCCCAAGCCGTTCGCGCCGATCGAGTATCGCGGCGACATGGGCTCGATCGACTGCAAGATCGAGGGGGAGCGGTTCAGCGAGACCCTGCCCCAGACCGCCCAGCTCGCCGACAAGCTCTGCGTCATCCGGTCGATGACCCACGGCGAGGCGGCCCACGAGCGCGGCACGCACAACATGTTCACCGGATATCGGCCCAGCCCGGCTCTGGTGTATCCGAGCATGGGGAGCGTGGTCTCGCACGAGTACGGCCCGAGGAACAACCTGCCGCCGTACGTCTGCATCCCCCGCGCCCCGAACGTCTACGCGGGGACGGGCTACCTCAGCTCGGCGTTCTCGCCGTTCAGCCTGGGGAGCGACCCGGCGTCCAAGGGCTTCAAGGTCCAGGACCTCGACCTCCCCGCCGGGATCGACGACGGCCGCTCCAACGCCCGGCGAGGCGTCCTGGACGCCGTCAACGACTACTTCCGCAGGCGCGAGCAGAGCGACAACATCGCGGCGATGGACACGTTCTACGACCGCGCTTACAGCCTGGTCAGCTCCCAGCAGGCGCGCGAGGCGTTCAACATCGAGGCCGAGCCGGCCGCGATCCGGGACGAGTACGGCCGCCACCCGGCCGGCCAGCGGATGCTGATGGCCCGACGGCTGGTCGCCGCCGGGGTCCGGATGGTGACGCTGGAGTACGGGAGCTGGGACCACCACTTCAACATCGTCCCGGGCATGAAGAACCAGATGCCCCCGTTCGACCAGGCGTTCTCCGCGTTGATCCGCGACCTGGACCGCCAGGGGATGCTGGAGCGGACGCTGGTGATGGTCTCCAGCGAGTTCGGCCGGACCCCGAAGATCAACAAGGACGGCGGCCGCGACCACTGGCCGAAGGTGTTCAGCGTGGTGCTCGCCGGCGGCGGCGCGAAGGCCGGGTACGTCCACGGCGCCTCCAACGCCACCGCGACCGAGCCCGAGCGCGACCCCGTCGGCCCCGAGGACCTGGCGACGACCGTCTACCACATGATGGGCATCGTCGCCGACAAGGAGCTGATGGCCCCCGGCGACCGCCCCATCGAGATCGTCGACGGCGGCCAGGTCGTGAAGGAACTGCTGGCCTGAGGCGAAAGGCGCCGCGCGGCCCCCTCCCCCGGGGGGCCGTCGGCCGCGCGCCCGCCGGCATCCGATCGCGCGTCCCGTCGGAGCCCGCCCTCGACCGATCCCCCCCCGAGATCCCCACCATGCGACGAGCCCGCCCCGCCTCTTCCCTCCTCGCCACGCTGGCGACGCTCCTGACGCTGGCACCGGCAGCCTTGGCCTCGACCCCCAGCCTCGGCGCCGTCCGGCCGATGGGCGGCCAGCGCGGGACCGAGGTGGAGGTGGTCTTCTCCGGCGCCCGGCTGGGGGACGCCCAGGAGGTCCTGTTCTATCAGCCCGGGATCGAGGCGAGCGAGATCGCCAAGGTCGACGACAACAGCTTCAAGGCCAGGCTGAAGATCGCGGCCGACTCCCCGCTGGGCTTCCACGACCTGCGCGTCCGCACCGCCACCGGCGTGAGCGAGCTGCGCGGGTTCAGCGTCGGCGCGATGCCGGAGGTCCAGGAGGCCGAGCCCAACAACGACTTCGACGCCCCGCAGGCGATCGCGATGAACTCGGTCGTCAACGGCGTGGCCGAGAACGAGGACATCGACTACTTCGTCGTCGAGGCCAAGAAGGGGGAGCGGATCACCGCCGAGGTCGAGGGCTGGCGGCTGGGGATCACGCTGTTCGACCCCCACGTCGCGATCCTGGACACGAAGCGGTTCGAGCTGGCCTCCAGCGACGACGCCGCCCTGCTCTGGCAGGACGCCTTCGCGTCGATCCTCGCGCCGGAGGACGGCAAGTACGTCATCGCCGTGCGCGAGAGCGCCTACGCCGGCAACGGCTCGTGCCTCTACCGGCTGCACGTCGGCGACTTCCCCCGGGCGACGGGCGTCTTCCCCCCCGGCGGCCGGCCCGGCCAGTCGATCGCGGTGCGATGGATCGGCGACCCCGCCGGCGAGGCGACGTCCGACGTCGTCCTCCCGGCCGATGCTCGCTCCGGCTGGGGCCTCCAGCGCCAGGACGAGCGGGGGCTCTCCCCCTACCCGAACGCCTTCCGGCTCGCCGACCTGGAGAACGTCGTCGAGGCCGAGCCCAACGACGATCAGAATGCCGCCACGCCGTTCACGGCCCCCGCCGCCCTCAACGGCGTGCTGGCCAAGAATGGGGACGTCGACCACTTCGTCTTCACCGGCCGGAAGGGCCAGGTGTTCGACTTCAAGGTTTACGGCCGGCAGCTCCGCTCGCCGATCGACTCGGTCCTGTACCTCTCCAAGAAGGGGGGCGGGGCGATCGCCAGCAGCGACGACGCCGCCGGGCCCGACAGCGCGTTCCGCCAGGCCCTGCCGGAGGACGGCGAGTACGTCGTCTGGATCGCCGACCAGCTCAAGAAGGGGGGCGAGGACTACGTCTATCGGATCGAGGTGACGGCTCCCGAGCCGAAGCTGGCCATCTCCACCCCGGCCGAGCAGATGATGCTCGGCACGCCGATCATGGCCGTCGCCGTCCCGAAGGGGAATCGCCAGGCGATCCTGCTGCAAGGGAGCCGCGCCGACTTCGGCGGCGAGGTGCAGTTCGACGTCGCCGGCCTGCCGCCGGGGGTCGAGGTCGAGATCCCTCCCCTGGCCGCCAGCCAGGCCCTGGTGCCGATCCTGTTCACCGCCAAGCCCGACGCCGCCCCCGCCGGGGCGCTGGCCACGGTGACGGGGAAGTCGGTCGACCCGAACGTCGCGGTGAAGTCGGAGTTCGGCGCGCTGTCGTCGTTCGTCCTGCTGCCGAGCAACGCCGGCGTCATCCTGTGGTCGCGCACCGTCGACCGGCTGGCCGTGGCGGCGACCGAGGAGGCCCCGTTCTCCATCGAGGTCGTCCAGCCCAAGGTGCCGCTCGTGCGGAGCGGCCAGATGGGCCTGAAGGTGAAGGCGACCCGCAAGCCCGACTTCAAGGCGGCCATCGCGGTCTCGCTGCCGTGGAACCCGCCCGGCGTCGGCTCCGGCGGCGGGGTCGCGATCCCCGAGGGGCAGGACGAGGCCGTCATCCCCGTGAACGCCGACGGCAACGCCGAGCTGCGGACGTGGAAGATCGTCGTGAACGGCACGGCCGCCGGCCCCACCGGGCCGATCACCGTCTCCTCGCAGCTCGCCGACCTCACCGTCGCCGCCCCGTACCTCGGCCTCGGCTTCCAGGCCGCGAGCGTCGAGCAGGGCCAGGAGACCGACATGGCGGTGACCGTCGCCAAGAACGTCGACTTCCCGGGCGAGGCCACCGTCACGCTCATCGGCCTGCCCAACAAGGCCACGACCGACGCCAAGACGATCACCAAGGACACGACCGACCTGATCTTCCGCATCAAGACCGACGCGGCCTCGCCGGTCGGCAAGCACGCGGCGCTCTTCTGCCAGGTCGTGGTGACGCAGGACGGCGAGCCGATCACGCACAACATCGGGTCGGGGACGCTCCAGATCGACGCCCCCCTCCCCCCCAAGGCCGACGCCCCCGCCCCCGCGCCGGCCGCCGCCGAGGCGCCCAAGCCCGCCGAGGCGCCCGCCAAGCCCCTCAGCCGGCTGGAGAAGCTCCGGCTGGAAGCCAAGCAGAAGCAGCAGCAGGCCGCGGCCGAAGCCCCCGCCCCCTGACCGGCCCGCCCGACGCCCGAGGACCGGACGCCCCGACCCCGATGAGGACGCCTTCACGATGAACACGCCGATCGCCGCCTTGACCCGGGCGCTCCGGGGGACACTGACGAGCCTGGTCCTCGGCGCGCTCACGCTGGGGGCCGCGGCCGGCGCCCCCCTGGCCGACCTCCCGGAGGAGCCGTTCGCCCCCGAGCCGGCCCCGACCGCCGGCCTGGTCGAGATCCAGGTCTACCCCGCCGCGATCGACCTGACCACCGCCCGCGACCGCCAGTCGCTCGTCGTGCTGGGCTTCTACTCGGACGGCCTCACGCACGACCTGACCGGCGAGTCCTCGTACACGCTCGCCGACCCCACGCTCGTCGATCGCCAGGGCGCGACGTTCCGCCCGAGGGTCGACGGCGAGACGACGCTGACCGTGGCCTTCGGCGACAAGTCGGCGACGGTCCCGGTGAAGGTCGCCAGGGCGACGGCCTCCGACCCCCTGGGCTTCCGGCTCGACATCATGCCCGTCTTCCTCCGGGCGAGCTGCAACACCGGCAGCTGCCACGGCTCGGCGCGCGGCAAGGACGGGTTCCGGCTGTCGATCTTCGGGTTCGACCCCGACGGCGACCACCACCGCCTCACCCGCGAGATGCCGGGCCGCCGGATCAACACGGCGGTCCCGGCCGACAGTACCGTGCTGGAGAAGTCGATCGGCGCGGTCCCGCACACCGGCGGCAAGCGGTTCGAGGTGGGCGACGACCTCTACAACGCGCTCCACGAGTGGATTTCCAACGGCGCCCCCAACGACGACGTCTCCAAGATCCCGACGGTCGTCTCCGTCGAGCTCTATCCCAAGAAGGCCGTCATGGACGGCAAGGGGCGTCGGCAGCAGCTCACGGTCGTCGCGCGGTACTCCGACGGGACCGACCGCGACGTGACCGGGCTGGCCCTCTTCCAGTCCAACAACGAGACCTCGGCCGCCGTGTCGCAGGACGGCCTGGTCGTGGCCGGCGACCGCGGCGAGGCGTTCGTGATGGCCCGCTACGACGTCCACACGGTCGGGAGCCAGTTCATCGTCCTCCCGAAGGGCCTGGAGTTCACCTACCCGGACGAGTCGACCGGCAACTACATCGACGAGCTGGTCGCCGCGAAGCTCCAGAAGCTCCGCATCGCCCCTTCCGAGGTCTGCGACGACGCCACCTACGCCCGCCGCGTCTTCCTGGACGTCGTCGGCCTGACGCCGACCGTCGAGGAGCTGGAGGCGTTCACGGCTTCGGACGACCCCGACAAGCGCGGGAAGCTCGTCGACGAGCTGCTGAAGCGCAAGGAGTTCTCCGAGATCTGGGTGAGCAAGTGGGCCGAGCTGCTCCAGATCCGGACGACGATCACCGTCAGCTACAAGTCGATGTTCCTGTACTACAACTGGCTCGTCGAGAAGCTGTCCAACGACATGCCGATGGACGAGATGGCGAGGGAGCTGCTCTCGGCCAACGGCGGGACGTTCAAGAACCCGGCGACGAACTTCTACCAGACGACGACCGAGACGCTGCCGCTGACCGAGAACGTCGCCCAGGTCTTCATGGGCATGCGGATCCAGTGCGCCCAGTGCCACGACCACCCGTTCGACCGCTGGACGCAGAACGACTACTACGGCTTCGCGGCGTTCTTCTCGCAGATCGGCCGCAAGGCGGGGGAGGACCCGCGCGAGCTGGTCGTCTTCAACTCCGGCGGCGGCGAGATGGCGCATCCGGTCGGCGGGCGGGTGATGAAGCCGAAGTTCCTCGGCGCCGAGGAGCCGGACACGGCCGGCAAGGACCGGCGCGAGGTGCTGGCGGAATGGCTGGCGTCCCCCCGGAACCCCTGGTTCGCGGCGTCGTTCGCCAACCGCGTCTGGGCCCACTTCATGGGCATCGGCATCGTCGAGCCGGTCGACGACTTCCGCGTCAGCAACCCCGCGTCCAACCCCGAGCTGCTCGACGCGCTCGCCCAGCGGTTCACGGAGAGCAAGTACGACCTCAAGGCGCTGGTGAAGGACATCTGCACCTCGAAGGTGTACCAGCGATCGACCCGCCGCAACGAGAGCAACCAGGCCGACGAGAAGAACTTCGCCCACGCGCTGGTGCGTCGGATCAAGGCCGAGAGCCTGCTCGACACGATCAGCCACGTCACGAACACCAAGGACAAGTTCCAGGGCCTGCCCGTCGGCGCCCGCGCCGTGCAGATCGCCGACGGGAACAGCTCGACGTACTTCCTGACCACGTTCGGCCGCGCCACCCGCGAGACCCCCTGCTCCTGCGAGGTGAAGATGGAGCCGACGCTCTCGCAGGCGCTCCACCTGATGAACGGCGACACGGTCAACTCCAAGATCAAGCAGGGGGGCGTGATCGCCGAGCTGATGAAGCTCCCGACGCCCGAGGAGCGGCTCGCCAGCCTCTACCTCCGCTGCTTCTCGCGGCGACCCTCGGACGAGGAACTCGCCAAGTTGACGCCGGTCCTGGCCAACGCCCCCGACCAGGCCGAGGCGCTGGGCGACGTCTTCTGGGCGCTGCTCAACAGCCGCGAGTTCCTGTTCAACCACTGATCCGGCCGACCACGCCCGCCGTCCCCACCCGACCATCGCCCGACCGACCCCGCGAGAGGCCCGACGCCATGCGACCCCGAACCTTGACCGCCCTCCTCCTCGCGACCCTGATCGCCCCGGCGTCCCCGACGGCCCGCGCGGAGGATGGCGCCAAGATCACGTTCGAGGGGGAGGTCTCGACGATCTTCCGCAACCGTTGCGGCTCCTGCCACAACCCGGACAAGGCCCGGGGCGGCCTGAACCTGGAGACCTTCGGCGGGACGATGCAGGGCGGCGGCTCCGGCGCGGTGATCGAGCCGGGCGACCCGGACAACAGCTCGCTCCTCCTCCTGGTCCTCCACGAGGAAGAGCCCGCGATGCCCCCCAACTCCGGCAAGATCCCCGACGCCGAGATCGAGGTGATCCGCAAGTGGATCGAGGGGGGCGCGCTGGAGAGCGCCGGCAGCAAGGTCGCGGCCAAGGCCAAGCCGAAGATGGAGCTGAAGCTCGACCCCGACGCCCTGGGCAAGCCGGCCGGCGAGCCCGCCATGCCGGTCGACCTGACGACCGAGCCGTTCATCGCCGACGCCGACCCCGGCGCGGTGGTCGCGCTCGCGGCGAGCCCCTGGGCCCCGCTGGTGGCCGTCGGCGGCCACAAGCAGGTCCTGCTCTACCGCACGACCGACGCCCACCTGATGGGCGTGCTCCCCTTCCCCGAGGGGACCATCCACTGCCTGAAGTTCAGCCGGGGGGGCGACCTCCTGCTGGTCGGCGGCGGTCGCGGCGGTCAGTCGGGGATCGCCGTCGGCTTCGACGTGAAGACGGGCGAGCGCGTCTTCGAGGTCGGCCGCGAGTACGACTCGGTCCTCGCCGCCGACGTCAGCGCCGACCAGTCCAAGGTGGCCCTCGGCGGGCCCGGCCGGATGGTCCGCGTCTACAACACGGCCGACGGCTCCCCGCTCTACGAGATCAAGAAGCACACCGACTGGATCACCGCCCTGGAGTTCAGCCCCGACGGCGTCCTGCTCGCCACCGGCGACCGCTCCAACGGCCTGTACGTCTGGGAGGCCGAGACGGGCCGCGAATACCTGGAGCTTCGCGGCCACGCGACCGCCGTCACCGACGTCTCCTGGCGGGCCGACTCGAACGTCCTGGCGTCTTCCAGCGAGGACGGCACGGTCAAGCTCTGGGAGATGAACGAGGGGAAGGCCATCAAGAACATCGCCGCGCACGCCCCCGGCGCGGCGTCGGTCGAGTTCGCCAAGGACGGCCGGCTGGCCACCGCCGGTCGGGACCGGGTCGTCCGGATGTGGGACGCCAACGGCAACAAGCAGGTGGACTTCGAGCCCTTCGCCGACATCGCCCTGGACGTCTCCCTGACGCACGACGGCGCCGCCGTGGTCGCCTCCGACTGGTCCGGCGCCGTGGCCCTCCGCGACGCCAAGGACGGCCGCCTCCTGGCGAACCTGGCCCCGAACCCCGCCCCGATCGCCGTCCGGCTCGACCAGGCTCGGCAGCAACAGGCCGCCTCGGCCGCGGAGGCCGAGTCTCACGCCGCTCAGCTCCCTCCGCTCCAGGCCGCCGCGACGGCCGCCGCCGAGGCCCAAGCCCAGGCCCAGGCCGCGCTGACCGCCGCCGAGCAGGAATCCGCCAGGCTGGCCGCCGCCGCGACCGAGCGCGAGGCCGCCGCCACCGCCCACGCGGCCGCGTCCCAGGACGCGACCGCGACCGCCCAGGCCGCCGACCGGATCGCGGCGAACGCCCGCGAGGAGCAGGCCGCCGCCGAGAAGGCGGTCGTCGACGCCGAGGCGGCCGAGCAGGCCGCGGTCGCCGCGCTGGAGGGATCGAAGGCCGCCGTCGAGAAGGTGCTGGCGGACAAGACGGGCTTCGACGCCGGGCTCGCCGCCGCGGCCGAGGCGCTGAAGGCCGCCGCCGACCCCGACGCGACGACCAAGGCGTCCGACGAGCTGATCCAGCAGGCCCAGAAGGCGACCGAGCTGGTCCAGGCCCTGTCCGCCGCGGCGACGGCCCGTTCGGCGGCCGCGACGGCGGTGAAGCAGGCAACCGCCGCGAAGGCCGCCGCGCCGGCGGCCGTCCCGCCCGCCCAGGTGAAGGCCAAGGCCGCCGCGCTGGGCGTCGCCGCCGCGACCGAGGCCGTCAAGCAGGCCGAGGCCGGGAAGGCCGAGGCCGACAAGGCGCTGGCCGATGCCCGCGCCGCCGCCCAGCAGGCCGCGGCCGTCGCCGCCGACCTCAAGGCGAAGCTCGACCAGGCCGTCGCCGCGAAGGACGCCGCCGACAAGGCCCTCGCCGAGAAAACCGGGCTCGCCGAGGCGGCGAAGGCGAAGGTCGAGGCCCTCAAGACGGAGATCGAACTCCTCTCCGTCGAGAAGGACCGCACGCCCCCCGCCACGCCGCCGGGGCTGGCCTCCGTGAAGGATTGACGCCGGGGCGCCCTCTCATTGCGACGAGGGAGCCCAGGAGTAATGCCCCTACAAGCCCCGGCACCGTCCTCGGGGAGGGCCCCTCGTGGGTTCCCTCCCCGCCGGGCATCGCCATCAACACGCCACCCCGGCGCCATCCCCTGGCATGGCGCGCCCGGCCCCGCTACATTCGACGGCGGTCGTGCGGTGGATTGTCCGGGCGCGTGAGCTCGCGGCCGGGAGGCGGCGAAGATCGAGGTGAGGAATGGCGGAAGTCCTGATCCCCGCCACGGTGATCGGCAGTTGGTCGTTCCCCGGCTGGTATGAGAAATTCATCCTGGACGTCCGGGAGCATCCCGACCTCTATGGCCCCGTCGACCGGGAGGAGGCCGTCCGCGACGCCGTCCGCCTGGCCGTCGACGACCAGCTCCGCGCGGGCCTGGACCGGGTCACCGACGGCGAGATGCAGCGCGTCGATTTCAACCTCGGCTTCTACGAGTACCTGGGAGGCCTGGAGCCCCTGCGCGTGGCGCGGCGATGGGGCGCGCCGGCCCACGATCAGCGCGACCGCTATCGCTGCGTCGCCCCCCTGACCGCCCCCGAGGGCCTGGGGGTCGTCACGGAATACCATCGCCTGCGAGAGTATGTCCCGGTCCCGGTCAAGACGCCGGTGCCCGGCCCGTTCACGCTGGCCGGCTGCATCAACGGCGGCGAAGTCTACCGCGACCGCGCGGCCGTCACCGGGGCCCTGATCCCGATCGTGAACGCCGAGCTGCGGGCGCTCGCGGCGGCCGGAGTGGACTTCATCCAGCTCGACGAGCCCAGCTTCGCCTGCCATCCCGACTCCGCGGACGACTTCCTCGACGTCATCGCCCGGACGGTGGAGGGAGTCAACGCTTACATCAGCATGCACATGTGCTTCGGCAATTACCGGGCTCGGGCGGTGGGGAGGCGGTCGTACCGGCCGCTCTTTCCGCACATCGGCCGCGCCAAGGTGAACCAGCTCGCGCTGGAGTTCGCCAGCCGGGAGATGGCCGAGATCGAGCTGCTCCGGGAGCTGCCGGAGGGCATGGACGTGGCCGTGGGGCTGGTGGACGTGAAGAACACCTGGGTAGAGCCGGCGGAGTTGGTCGCGGATCGGCTTCGCGAGGTCCTGCGTCACGTCGCGCCGGGGCGCGTCTCCGTCACGCCCGACTGCGGGTTCTCGCAGACGGCTCGGCATATCGCGGTCGCCAAGGCCCGGACGCTCGCCGAGGGCGCCGCCATCGTCCGGGACGAGATCGGCGGGGCCTGAACCGCCCGGGAGGGTCGCCATGATCGAGCCCGTCCTGAGCGGGGCCGCGCTGGTCCGGGAGATCGAGCAAGATCCGCCGCCGGACGCCGGCGCGGTCGTCTGGTGGACCGGCCAGAGCGGGTTCCTGATCCGCTCGGCCGGGGGGCTGCTGGGGGTCGACCTCTACCTGTCCGAGCACCTGACGCACAAGTATGAGAAGACGAACAGGCCCCACGTCCGCATGACCCGCGCCCCGTTGCGCGGGGGGGACCTGGCGACGGTCGACCTGCTCCTGGCGAGCCACAAGCACTCCGACCATCTCGACCCCGGGACGGTCCCCGACCTGCTTGCGGCGTCCACCTCGGCGAAGCTCGTCTTCCCGGAGGCGATCCGCGCGCACGCGCTGGGGATGGGGCTGGACGAGTCGCGGCTGATCGGGATCGACGCCGGGGGCGAGGTCCGGGGCGCGGGGGCGAGGGTCCGCGCGATCCCCTCGGCGCACGAGGAGTTCGACCGGGACGCGGCGGGGCGGCACCCCTACCTCGGCTTCATCATCGAGGTCGGCGGGCTGAGGATGTACCACAGCGGCGACTCGCTGGCTTATGAGGGGCTGGCCGAGGCCCTGGCCGCCGAGCGTTTCGACGTCCTCTTCCTGCCGATCAACGGCCGCGACCCGTCGCGCGGCGTCCCCGGCAACATGGGCGCGGCGGAGGCCGTCGAGCTGGCGGCGCGGGTCCGCCCGCGGTTCGTCGTCCCGCATCACTATGACATGTTCACCTTCAACACCGTCCCGATCCGGGAGTTCGAGGACCAGGCGCGTCGCCTGCCCGCCGAGGTGGAGCCGAGGGTGTTGAAGTGCGGCGAGCGCTGGGAGATCAGGCCGTGAGCGTCACCATCGGGATCGACGTCGGGACGTCCGGGACGAAGACGCTGGCGATCGACGAGACCGGGAAGATCCTGGCCTCGGCGTCGTCGGAATATCCCTGTTCGCACCCGAGGCCGGGGTGGTCGGAGCAGGACCCGGAACTCTGGTGGACGGCGACGAAGGAGACGCTGCGGTCGGTGCTATCCTCCGGCGCGTTCCGGCCGGAAGACGTGGCGGGGTTGGGGCTGTCCGGCCAGATGCACGGCTCGGTCTTCCTGGACGCCGACGGCCGCGTCGTCCGCCCCGCCCTGCTCTGGAACGACCAGCGCACCGCCGCGGAGTGCGCCGAGATCGAGGAGCGCGCCGGCGGGCTGGAGGCCCTCATCGGCATGGTCGCGAACCGGGCCCTCACCGGCTTCACGGCCCCCAAGCTCCTATGGGTCCGCCGCCACGAGCCGGCGAACTGGGACCGGGTCCGCCAGGTCCTCCTGCCGAAGGACTACATCCGGTATCGCCTGACGGGGACCTATGCGACCGAGGTGAGCGACGCATCCGGGACGCTGCTGCTGGACGTCGCCAACCGTCGATGGAGCCGCGAGCTGCTGGGCAAGCTTGACCTCGACCCCGCTTTGCTGCCGGCGTGTCACGAGAGCCCCGAGGTCTCGGCCGCGATCTCGGCCATCGGCTCGGAGGCGACGGGGCTGCCGGTGGGGGTGAAGGTGGTCGGCGGCGGCGGCGACCAGCCGGCGGGGGCGGTCGGCAACGGGATCGTGCGGCAGGGGGTCGTGTCGGCCACGATGGGCACGTCGGGCGTCGTCTTCGCCCACGCCGAACACCTGGGCTTCGACCCGGCGGGCCGGCTCCAGCGCGGATGCGCGTCGGTCCCGGGGGAGTACCACGTCATGGGCGTGGTCCTCTCGGCCGGCGGGAGCCTCCAGTGGTTCCGCAACGAGCTGGGCAAGGCCGAGGTCGCCCTGGCGAGGGAGCAGCGGGTCGACCCCTATCAGATCCTGACGGCGGAGGCCGCGCTGGCGGGCCCGGGGGCCGAGGGGCTGTTCTTCCTCCCGTATCTCACCGGCGAGCGCTCGCCGCACTTCGACCCGGACGCCAAGGGGGGCTGGATCGGCCTGACCGTCCGGCACGGCCGCCCGCACATGATCCGCGCCGTGATGGAAGGGGCGACGTTCGCGATGCGCGACAGCCTGGAGCCGATCCGCGAGATGGGCGTGGAGATCGAGCAGATCCGCGTCTCCGGCGGCGGCGCCCGCAACGCGCTGTGGCGGCAGATCCAGGCGGACATCTACGGCACGGACGTCCACGTCATCAACGCGAGCGAAGGACCCGCCTTCGGCGTGGCGCTGCTGGCGCTCGTCGGGACGGGCGCCTACGCGACGGTCCCAGAGGCCTGCGACGCCACCATCAAGACCGTCGACAGCACGGCCGTCGACCCCAGGGCCAGGGCTTATTACGATCGGGCCTACAAGGTGTATCGGGACCTCTACCGGAACCTCAAGGGGAGCTTCCGCGAGATCGGCGAACTGGTCGCCCGGGGGATGTGAACCCGAGCGGCCCGACCCCTGAAAGCCCCGTCCTGGAGCCGTCGCTTGGCCCGCAAGCCCCGCCCGCAGCCCGAACGCCCCCCCGAGACGCCGATCGTCGCGCCCCCCCCCGCCGCCACGCCCCCGCGCCGAGCCTTCTGGAGCGGCGTGGCGGTCGCGGCGATTTTGGGCGTCCACCTGGCTCTGGCGGAGCGCAGCCTGTTCTCCGAGAACGCCACCGTCGACGAGGCGGCGCACCTGCCGGCCGGGGTGACCTACTGGGACAAGCATACGTTCCGGCTGTACCACCACAACCCGCCGCTCGTGAAGATGGTCGCGGCGCTGCCGGTCTGGCTGGCGGGGCCGGTGCTGGAGCCGCTGTACCAGCGCCGGGCGTGGACCCAGCCCGAGCCGGCGCAGTTGAACTTCTCGCAGGACTTCGCCTACGCGAACGCCGACCGCTACTTCGAGCTGTTTGACCTGGCTCGGATGGTCATGCCCCTGTTCTCGATCCTGGGGGGGCTGGTCGTCTTCGCCTGGTCGGCCCGGCTGTACGGCGCGACGGGCGGCCTGCTTAGCCTGGCCCTCTGGTCGTTCTGCCCGAACGTCCTGGCGCACGGCCGGCTGGTGACGTCCGACCTGGGCTCGACGGCCATCGGCGCGGGGGCGACGTTCCTGTTCTGGCTCTACCTGCGCCGGCCGTCCTGGGGTCGGGCGGCGATCGCCGGCGTGGCCCTCGGCCTGGCGCAGCTCAGCAAGTTCAGCATGTTGCTGCTGTACTTCGTATGGCCCTTCCTGTGGGTCGTCCGGCTGGCGCTCGTGCCAGGCGTGGAGCGGTGGACGAGGCGGGTCGGCCGGGGGCTCGGCCACGCGGCGCTGGTGGTCGCGCTGAGCATCCTGACGATCGACGTCGGGTACTTCTTCGAAGGCGTCGGCCGGCCGCTGGGGAGCTTCGAGTTCGCGAGTTCGAGCCTGACGAAGCCGCCGCCGGGGGGCGTGCGCGCGGCGCCGGCCTCGGACAACCCGCTGTTCCGCATGCACTGGCCATTCGCGGAGAACCGCTTCCGCGGCACGTTCCTGGAGCGGCTCCCCAGCCCCCTGCCCGAGCATTACCTCCTCGGCTTCGACGAGCAGAAGCTGGAGGCCGACGGCATCCCGCTGCGCTTCCAACGCGCGTATCAAAGCCTGTCCGCGGGCGACGTGGAGGGCGCCCGGCGCGAGGCCGCGTCGCGCGACCGCTCCGTCGGGGGCTACCTCGTCTACCTCAACGGCGAGCTGCGGCCGTCGGGCTGGTGGTATTACTACCTGGCGACGCTCGCCTACAAGGTCCCCGAGGGGACGCTGCTGATCCTCGCGGCGTCGCTGGCGCTGGTGGCGTTCGGGCGGAGAACGCGCGAGGCGTGGTCGGACGAGATCGCCCTATGGGTCGTGCCGACGGTCGTCCTGTTCGCCATGTCCTTCCTGACGGACATCAACCTGGGCTTGCGCTACATCCTGGCGGTGTTCCCCTATCTGTTCGTGCAGGCGGGGAAGCTCGTCCCGTGGGCCGAGGCGCGGAGCGGCCGGGCGCGGACGGTCGCGCGGGCGGGGCTCGTCGCCTGCGTGGCGCTGACGGTCGCGGCGACGGCCCGGATCCACCCGCACTACCTGGCGTACTTCAACGCCGTCTCGGGCGGGCCGGACCGGACGCCGCCTCGGCTGATCGACAGCAACCTGGACTGGGGCCAAGACCTCGTCAACCTGCGCGAGTGGTGCCGCGCGAACATCCCGGACGAGCCGATCGGGCTGGCGTACTTCGGGCAGATCAACCCCAGCATCTTCACCCTGCGCGGCGACCGCTTCGACTGGTTCCTGCCGCCGCCGCGGCCGGGGAGGCTCGAGCGGATGGACGCCCGCGCGGCCAACCCGATGCAGCTGGCCCGCCTGACGGGGCCGGCCCCCGAGTTGAAGCCCGGCTGGTACGCCGTGAGCGCGACGCTCGTCCACGGCCTCAAGTGGCGGTTCTACGACCCGACGCCGCATTACCAGGAAGTCTGGGCCCCCGCGTGGGCGTCCGAGGCCGACGTCTACGGCTACTTCCGGATGTTCGAGCCGAGGCATCGCATCGGCCATTCGATCTATCTCTATCACCTGACGGCCGAGGACGTCGCCCGCGCCGCCGAAGCCTTCGAGACCCCGGCGGCGAGGCCCGGCACGTAGCCGGGAGGCGTGGTCACGCCTTCGGCTTCTCGGCCACCGCCCAGACGACGGACGACCAGTAGGTCGGCGAGTCGAACCCAAGCAGCCTCAGGCGGAACGCCTCCAGCTTGCGCGTCACGGCGCTGAAGGCCCGGTAGCCCCGCCCCATCAGGCTGACCGGGGCGGGCCAGGGGTCGCGCAGGTCGGTGAGCTTGAGGCCGTGGCAGAAGAACAGCTCGGCCAGCGAGGTGTGCGTGAAGGCGATCTCGTGGGTGATGTCGGCGTAGATGGCCCGGGTCGCGTGCGGGCTGTCGGCGTTGGGGACGCTGACGATCAGCCTGCCGCCGGGCGCCAGCCGGGCGACCACGGACTCCAGCAGGGGGAACAGCTCCTCGCGGGTGAAGTGCTCCAGGATGTCGAGCATGGCGATCATGCCGAACGACCGCGACGCCTCCTCGCCGGCGAAGAAGTCGGCGGCGGTGGAGCATCGCGCGTCCAGGCCCAGGGATTTCGCGACCTCGACCTGCGCCCGGTCCAGGTCGATCCCGACGGCGTCGGTGTAGCCGCGCTCGCGGAGGAAGTAGAGGAGCTGGCCGCTGGCGCAGCCGATGTCCAGGATCGGCGTCGATCGGTCCTCGGGGAGCCACCCGCGCGTGTACCAGTCGTAGTAGCGGACGCGCTGGTCGTGCTTCTGCTTGGCGAAACCGGGCTTATCGTATCCGTGCCATTCGGCCTGACGTTGGTAGAATGCTTCTCGGTAGGGGTTCATGGTTGTGAGACCGTGCTCCGTTCTTCCGTGGCCGTCGAGACCTTCTCCATCGAAGGGAGACATCGTCGCCTGTGCGATCCGCCCCCGTCAATCCACCCGTCGGGCGTCGCGGGGCGGGGGACTCGTCGGGAGGTTTGGGATGGGGATTCCATGAACACGGTCGTGGTCGGATACGGCATGGCGGGGCGCGAGCTGCATTGCCCCCTGATACGTCGGCAGTCGGGCTTGAAGCTGCGCGGCGTCGTCGCGCGAAAGCCGGAGGTCCGCGCCCGCGCCGAGGCCGAGCAGGGCGTGGCGACGTACGCCAGCCTGGATGACTCCCTGGCGGATCCGGCCGTCGAACTGGTCGTGCTCGCCACGCCGCACGACGTCCACGCCGACCAGGCCGCGCGGGCCCTGGAGGCCGGCCGGCATTGCGTCGTGGACAAGGTGATGGCGCTCACCTCCGCCGACGCCGACCGGATGATCGAGGCGCGCGACCGGTCCGGCCGGATGCTCTCGGTCTTCCACAATCGGCGCTGGGACTGGGACTTCGCCACGATCCGCAAGCTCTTCGCCGACGGGACGATTGGCCGCCCGTTGCTGATCGAGAGCGCGGTCTGCCGGTTCAAGGCCCCGCAAGGCTGGCGAGGCGAGCTGGGGGCGTCGGGGACGATCCTCCACGACTGGGGCGCGCACATGGTCGACCACGCGCTCCAACTGGGCCTGGGCCCCTGCCGGCGGGTGACGGCCTGGCTGTTCGAAAGCCCCTGGGAGGGCGTGGACATCGGCGGCCACGGCCGGATGATCCTGGAGTTCGACGGAACCGTCTTCCAGGCGGAGACCAGCCGAATCTGCCGCATCGACCGCCCGCGATGGTGGGTCGTCGGCTCGCGAGGGGGCTACGTCAAGCATGGCGTCGACCCGCAGGAGGACGCCCTGCGCGGCGGGGACATCGACGCGGCCGACGAGGCCGAGAGCCAGCAAGGCATGCTCTCCACGGCCGTCGACGCCGACCCCGCGTCGAAGGACCCCGAGACCTTCCGACGTCGCGTCCCCTCCGTCCGCTCGCACTGGGACGGCTACTACGCGAACGTCGCCGCGCACCTGGCGACGGGCGAGCCCCTGGCCGTGACCGCCGAGCAGGCCCGCGACGTCGTGCGGATCCTGGAGGCGGCCTTGCGATCGTCACGCGAGAACCGCACGATCGAGGGGCCCTGGGGTTGAGATGATTTTCGGGCCGGTGGCCGGAGGTTTTCGCGTTGGTGATCCATTGCCCGTCGTGCCGGCACCCGATCCGGATCGTGGACCTCATGCCCGGTCGGTTCGCGCCGACGTGCCCGAGTTGCCGCAAGGCGTTCTCGCTGCGCATCCCGGAAGGGGACGCCGTGGAGCCGATCGTCGAACCGGCGGCCGGCGGGCGGGCCGAGGCCTCGGCGCCGTCGCTGGAGGCGATCCCGACGACGCTCGACGCCGACGCGCCCGAGCCCGGCTACAGCCGCCTCCCGCGCGGGACGCCTCGGCTGCTGGGGGGCTGCCTGGTCCTCAAGCTGCTCGGGCACGGTCCCCGGGGAAAGTCGCTGCTGGCGAGGCCGCTGTCGCTGGCGGGGCGGGTGGTGCTCAAGGTCATCTCGGCCGATCGCGGCCGCGACGCCGTCTTCGTCGAGCGGTTTCTGCGTGAAGCCCTGGCGACGGCCCAGCTCGACAGCCCGCACCTGATCCCCATCGTCGCCCTGGGCCGCGACAGGTCCAGCGTCTACACCGCGGTGGAGTACGTCCCGGGCGCGTCGCTGGCCGAGGAACTGGCCCGCCGTGGCAAGATCGACCCGCGCGCGGCCGCCGCGTGGATACTCCAGGCGGCGCGCGGGCTGGCCGAGGCCCACGCCCAGGGGATCTGGCACCGCGACGTGAAGCCCGAGAACCTTCGCCTCACCCCCGACGGCCTGGTCGTCGTGGACGACCTCGGCCTGGAGACGACGCCGTCGCTGGCCGCCGCGGAGAACGCGCGCGAGCGAGCGTCCTCCAAGGGCCCGCGCGGCAAGGGGAGGACCGCGGCCGAGGACGCGCCCGCCACCGCCGCCCCCCCCATCCGCCGCGCCGCGGTGGGGTCGCCGGCCTACATGGCGCCCGAGCAGGCCCGCGACGCCCTGATCATCGACGGCCGCGCCGACGTCTACGCGCTGGGATGCACGTTCCACCACCTCGTCACCGGCCGGCCGCCGTCCGCCGGCGCCACGGCCGCCGAGATGATCGAGGGCCGCCAGGACGAGGAACTCGTCCCCCCGCGCGAGTTCGTCCCCGACATCCCCCCCGCCCTGAATGACGCCATCGTGACGATGACCCGGCGCGCGCCCGAGGAGCGTTACCCGAGCATGAACGTCGTGATCGACGTGCTCGAAGGGGCGCTCGGACAGCGACGGGCGCGGGCGACGGCCGACGAGGAGGCATACCGCGCGGCGATCGTCGAGGCCGCGACGATCCTCCGCGACGCCCCCGCCGCGCGGCTGCGGAGCCGGATCCTCCTGGCGGTCGGCGGGGCGTGGCTCGCGCTCTTGCTGCTCCTGCTGGCGATGAGGGCGTTCCGGCCGATGGTGGTCGTGGGGGGCTTCGGCCTGCTGACGGCCTCCGCGCTGGCCGCGGCGTCGAGGTCGCTCCGGCCGTCCGGGCTCGTCGCCCTGCTCCGGGAGCTGTTCCTGGGCCACGGCGTCCGGTCGTGGATCGTCGGCGGGATCGTCTCGCTCGTCCTGCTGGGGATGGCCGTGTACGGCGGGTTCCTCGGCTCGATCATCTTCCTGGGGATCTGCGTCGGCGCGCTGATCGCGGGGTTCCATTACTACGTCGAGCGCCCGTACCTGGCCGATCGCGACGCCGCCGTGGAGACGGTCCGCGAGCCGCTGCGGCGGCTCCGGCGCGCGGGACTGGACGAGCGCGGGCTGCGGGACGCGTTGATCCTCGCGGCGGGGCCGGGCTGGGAGGCGCTGTTCGCCGCCGTCTTCGGAGAGCGCGCCCTCGCGGCCGAGCGGCTCCGGGCGCTCGACGACCCGACGGCCCCGTCGGCCGAGAGTCGACGGTGGTGGTCCGGGAGGCTGGAGCGGCTGCTCTCGGGCCTGGTCCAGATGAGGCGAGACGCCCGACTCCGCCGGCTGTTCCAGGAGGTCGAGGAGGCGCGCTTCGAGGCCGAGGGGCTCAACCTGATGACCGCGAGGCGGCTCTCCTGGCGGGTCTCCCGCGCCCTGATCGCCGCCGCGGCGGAGTGGCGCGACGAGCAGGCCGCGCTCCGGGGCGGCCGACGCGCCCCGGGGTCTTCCGGGCCGACGATCACCCAGCAGCTCCGCGACGCCATCGAGGACCCCGAGCGCGTCATCCAGGGACGCCACGACGGCCCGGGGCCGATGGCGCAACGGCTCGAAGCGCTGACGGGGCGAGTGTTCGGACGCCTGCCGCGGCTCATCCTCGGCGGGCTCCTGCTGGCCGTCCTTGGCTACTGGATGCACAGCCACGAGGTCGTCACGGCCGACCAGGTCGCGGAGGCCGCCGTCCAGATCAGCCGCGCCGCGAGGGCCGCCGCCGAGAACGCCGACCCGGACGCCCTGCGCGACGTGCGCGTGGACATCGCCGTCGATCCCGCCCAGGTCGCGCGGCCGCTCGGCGACGAATGGGTCCCCGGCCCGTTCCGGGCGATCCCCGCCGCGAACGTCGGCGCGGCCGGGCTGCTCCTGCTCGTCTCGCTCGCGTTCCGGTCGATGGGCGTCGGCCTGGCCGCCTACCTGGCCGCGCTCGTCGCGCTCTTCGGCCCGGCGCTCGGCCTGTCCTTCACGTGGCTCGCCCCCCGACTCTCGGAGCCCACGCAGGCGATGATCGCCGGGGCCGTCGTCCTGGCGCTAGGCGTCCTGCTCGGCCGACGGTGATCGACGCCGCCACCCCGCCCATCCCAGCGCTCCCAGCGCCAGGGCCGTCCCCCCGGCGCTGAGGCCCGCGAAGGTCGTCAGGTTCGTCGGCCGATAGGTGAACGTCACACGATGTGTCCCCGCGCCCGGCAGGTCGGCCGCCTGGCGGCCGCCCGCGTTGGCGACCGCACCGGTCGCGGCCGTCGCGCCGTCCAGCTCGGCCCGATAGGTCCATCCGGGGTAATATGTGCGATTGACGACCAGTCGGCACGGCCCGTCATGCTCGACGACAGCCGTCCGGCCGTCCCAGGAGAGCACGCCGGAGCGGACGACCGCCCCGCCGGTTTCCGCGGAGGGGGAGACCGTCGCGGAAGGACCGACTTCGGCGAATCGGTAGAGTCGCCACCTCGATCGCGGCGGAGACCCCGGAGGCCGGGAGGCGATCCGATCGAGCGTGGGGTCCGGGCCCTCGGCGACGAGGACGGCGCCGGGCGCGTCGATCGGCACGTCCCAGACCCCGTGGGTCACGCCGAATCGGCGCCGGTCGTCGCCCGATTGTCCGTACGCCAGCCGCATACCGGCCTCGCGGCCGTTGAGGCGTTCGAGGCGGTCATTCGGCGGCAGGGGCGGGAAGCCCGTGTAGGGGAAGCTCACCGCCGCGCCGAAGCGCAGCGGGATGTCGCTGAGCATCCCCGCCACCTTGCCCACGTCGGGCTCCTCGGCCAGCTTCAAAAGGATCGGGCTGGACTCGGGCACGGCCGCCGCCCATCCCCAATCGGTCGTCGAGGTGTAGTAGAGGACGCCCAGCTCGCAGGCGGTCGCCGCCAGGAGCACGGCCGCCGGCAACCTGCCGCGCAGCCAGGCCGCGGCCAGGACGACCGACGCCAGCCAGACGCTCGCCGCGACGCCCAGCCGGATCAGCAGGCGGTCGCCCCCCAGTTCGCGGACGTGGTCCGGCCGCCAAGACCACGAGGCGGCCCAGGCCATCCCCCCCGCCGCGAAGGCGATCGCCAGCCCCAGCGCGACCCAGGCCAACGGCCTACCGCGGGCGCGATCAAGCCCCTTCCCGGCCAGCAGCGCCAGGCCGAGGCTGGTCACCGCCAGGAACCGGCCGGGGGCCCGGAACAGCCCCAGTCCCGGGATCGAGGTGACCCACCGGAACGCCGGGAGGGAGACCGCCGGCAGGATCGCCAGGAGGAACGTCGCCAGCGCGACCGCGATCCAAAACCGCGACCCCGCGTCGGGCTTCGACAGCAGGCCGACGAACGCCAGGATCAGCGGGATCGTGCCGACGTACAGGCAGGCCTCGTAGCCCGTGGTCCCCTGGGAATACCAGTAGCCCGCCTCCGGCCCGCCGGGGATGCCGCGCAGCCAGCCGGGGACCACCAGTTCCGCCCAGTGCGCGGGGGGGAAGCCGTAGAAGGCCAGCTCCAGGAACGGCCGGTCGTCGTGACCGACGAACCGCGCCAGCTCCCACGCCGGCCCGAGCTGGATGGCCGCGATCGCGCCCCCCCACGCCAGCCCCAGCAGCACCAAAGGCAGCCGACGCGCCAGGCGCGGCGACTCGACGACCATCCACGAGGCCGACGCGACCACCAGCCCGGCCGTCCACGATTGCGCCTGGAAATGCCCGACCGTCAACTGGACCCCGAACGCCAGCCCTAGCGCCGCGACCCACCCCAAGCCCCCCCCGGCCATGATCCGCCCCGCCGCCAGCAGGCAGAGCGGCAGATACGCCAGCGCGTGATAGGCCCACTCGTGGCTGGAATGGATCGACTGGAACCCGCAGAACGTGAAGCTGAGCGCCGCCAGCCCAGCGCCGGGCGGCGAGAGGCCCAGGGAGCGGCCGTAGGCGAACGTCCCCCCGGCCATCAATAAATAGTGCGCGAGCATCGACAGCCGGTAGGCGATCGGCACGGGGAGCGCGCGATAGAGGAGCTGGTTCGGCGGGTAGAACGCCGCCGCGTGGCTCTCGGCGGCGAACGGGTAGCCCAGGCCGAGGCGGTCCGACCAGAACGGCGAGGCCCCCTCGGCCATGGTCCGGGCCAGCTCGGCCTTGATCGGCCGGTACATCCGGTCCGGGTCGCCCCCCACCGGCTCGATCCCGACCAGGAGCCCGGCCAGGACGGCCGCCGTCAACGCCAGGGGCCAACCGGCGGGGCCGACGCGGGCGAGGGATGCGAGCGGCTTCATGCGCGCCTCGGGTCGGCGGCGGTCGTCGGCGCCATGTCGGGCCTTTCAGCGATCGAGTGCCGGCGGTGGGAGTCGAACCCACACGAGCGTTCCCGCCCAGAGGATTTTAAGTCCCCAGCGTCTGCCGTTCCGCCACGCCGGCGTGAGCGGGGGTGAAGGTTGTTCTATCGGGAGCGGAGGGGGTGGGATTCGAACCCACGGGAACCTTGCGGAACCTGCGGTTTTCAAGACCGCCCCAATCGACCACTCTGGCACCCCTCCGGGATCGTCCTGGCCTCCTATCGACGCGGGCCGGGGCCGGCCGGTTCGCGTCACTGATTCGTGGCCTCGTCGATGATCTCCTCGGCGACGTAGATGGGGACGTCGACCGCCACGGCCAGCGCGATGGCGTCGCTGGGGCGGGAGTCGACCTCGATCAGCTCGCCCTCGTGCCGGATGCGGAGCTTGGCGTAGTAGGTGTGATTGCGCAGCTCGCTGATGTAGATGTCCGCCAGCTCGCCTCCCAGCGCGTCGATGGCGTTGGCCAGCAGGTCGTGCGTCAGGGGGCGCACGGTCGGCTGGTTCTTCACGCGGCGATCGATGCTGGTGGCCTCGAAGATGCCGATCACGATCGGGAACGTGCGCTCGCCGTCGACTTCCCTGAGGAAGATGATGTGCTGGTCGCTGTTCTCATTGATGATGATCCGGGTTAGCTCCATCTGGACCGGCACGGCAGGCGCCCCCTTCCTCTCGCCCCCGGACGTCGCGCCGGGCAGAAATGATGGTATCGGCCCCGCCGCGCGTCGTCAACGCGCGGCGGGCGCCCGATCAGGCCGATTCCAGCAGGGCGACGACCGAAGCCCTCTGCGACTCCAGCTCGGCGAGCTTGGCCCGCGACGAGGCGACCACGTCGGCCGGCGCCCGGGAGACGAACGACTCGTTGGAGAGCTTGCCCCGCAGCGGGGCGATCTGCTTGTCGAGGTCGGCCAGCGACTTCCTCAGCTTGGCCTTCTCGGCCTCCTTGTCGATCAGCCCCTCGAGCGGCAGGACGACCTCGGCGTCGGCGAGGACGACCACGGCCGAGTCGGCGGGGCGGGCGTCCGCCTCGGGGCCGACGGCCACGCTCTCCGCGCCGACGAGGGCCTTGATGAACGCCTCGCCTCGGCGGAGGCGGTCGGCGACGGCCCCCTCGGCGACGACGATCCGGGGGGCGATCTTGGCGTCCTTGGGGACGTTCCGCTCGGCCCGGAGGTTGCGGATCGCCGCGGTCTTCTCCTTCCACTGGTCGACCGTGGCGCGGGCCTCGGCGTCCTCCAGACCCCTGGCCGTCGGCCAGGCGGCGACGCAGGCGTGCGGCTCGGCCGGGGCCGGCTCGGGGACGCCGCGCGACGGGGCCAGCTCTCCCAGGGGCTCCCAGATCTGCTCGGTCAGGAAGGGCATGAACGGGTGGAGCAGCCGGCATAGCGAGTCGAGCACCGCCGCGGCGACGCGCTGGGCGACCGGGCGGGCGTCGGGGTCGCGCAGGCGGTTCTTGACGAACTCGACGTACCAGTCGCAGAACTCGCCCCAGGCGAAGTCGCGCAGGCCCTTGGCGGCCTCGGCGAAGTGGAAGCGCTCCAGGTGGTCGTTCGTGGCCGCGACGACGGCGTCCAGCTCGGCGAGGATCCAGCGGTCCTCGACGGGGAGGCTCGCGACGTCGACCGGGGCGGGCTCATAGCCTTCCAGGTTCATCATGACCAGGCGGGCGACGTTCCAGACCTTGTTGCCGAAGTTGCGGCCCTGCTCGAAGCGGTCCGAGGTGTTGATCTCGCGGCCGTCGGGGAGCTTCAGCTTCTCGACGGGCATGCGAAGGTCCTGGGTCTCCGTCGCGCCCGCGGCCAGGGTGTAGCGGAGGGCGTCCGCCCCGTAGGCCTCGATGATGTCGACCGGGTCGACGCCGTTGCCGGCCGACTTGGACATCCGCTTGCCGTTCCCGTCCTGGATCACGGGGTGGATGTAGACGTCGTGGAACGGGACGTCCCCGACGTTGAACTGGCCGAAGATCACCATCCGCGCGACCCAGAGCGTGATGATGTCGCGGGCGGTGGAGAGGACGCTGGTCGGGTAGTACTTGCGCAGCTCGGGCGTCTCCTCGGGCCACCCCAGCGTGGAGTGGGGCCAGAGGGCGGAGCTGAACCAGGTGTCCAGGACGTCGGGATCCTGGGCCAGCTCGTGGCCGGGGACGGCGTCGGCGGCGATGTCGCTCTCCGAGCAGACGAGCCAGCCGCCGGACTCGGCGGGGGACCAGAAGACGTCCGGGCGCCCGGCGAAGGCCCGTTCGAGGTCGTCGGCCGAGCACGTCGAGCAGTGCCAGATGGGGATGCGGTGGCCCCACCACAGTTGCCGGCTGATGCACCAGTCGCGCTTCTCGGCGAGCCAGTCGGCGTAGCTCTTGGCGTAGCGCTCCGGGGTGATCCGCACCTTGCCCGACGCGACGGCGTCGATGGCCAGCTGGGCGAAGCCGGGGGAGCCGTCCGGGTCGTCGGCCATGCGGACGAACCACTGGTCGGACAGGTAGGGCTCGATGGGGGTCTTGCTGCGGTCGGAGAAGTTGAGCCGGACGTTGTACGGCTCGTCCTTCACCAGCAGGCCGGCGGCCTCCAGGTCGGCGACGACCCGCTTGCGGACGACGACGCGGTCGAGCCCGGCGTACTTCGGGCCGGCCTCCTCGTTGTAGGTGCCGTCCGGGTTCATCAGGTTGATCATCGGCAGGCCGTGGCGCTGGCCGGTCGCGTAGTCGTTCGGGTCGTGCGCGGGGGTCACCTTCACGCAGCCGGTGCCGAACTTCGGGTCGACCAGGACGCCATCGGCGATGACCGGGATCTTGCGGCCGGTCAGAGGCAGGTCCAGGGTCTTGCCGATCAGGTGCTTGTACCGGGGGTCCTCGGGGTGTACGGCGACGGCGGTGTCGCCCAGCATCGTCTCGGGGCGGGTGGTGGCGACGTGGAGCGCCTCGTCCGAGCCTGTCACGGGGTACCGGATCGTCCAGAGCTTGCCGGGCTTGTCCTCGTAATAGATCTCGTCGTCGGCGACGGCGGTGCGGAGCTGGACGTCCCAGTTCACCAGCCTCTTGCCGCGGAAGATCTTGCCGGCCTTGAACAGGTTGAGGAACGTCCGGCGCACGGCGCGGGAGCAGGTCTCGTCCAGGGTGAACCGGGCGCGCTCCCAGTCGCACGAGCAGCCCATGAGGCGGAGCTGGCCGAGGATGCGGGCCTCGTACTCGTCCTTCCAGGCCCAGATCATCTCGACCAGGACCTCGCGGCCGACGTCGTGGCGGGTGAGCTTCCGCTCCTCCAGCAGCCGACGCTCGACGACGGCCTGGGTGGCGATGCCGGCGTGGTCGGTGCCCGGCATCCAGA
The DNA here is from genome assembly GCF_037189885.1 of Paludisphaera sp. Lineage (NCBI taxonomy): Bacteria > Pseudomonadati > Planctomycetota > Planctomycetia > Isosphaerales > Isosphaeraceae > Paludisphaera > Paludisphaera sp. The sequence continues at coordinate 180,505 of NZ_JBBCIR010000004.1, read as the reverse complement.
GGCAGTCGCGACCCTGCATCCGGCGCCAGCGGACCAGCACGTCCTGGAGCGTGTTGTTCAACGCATGGCCGAGGTGCAGCGCGCCGGTGACGTTCGGCGGCGGGATGACGACGCAGTACGGCTCCCGGTCGCTCGACGGGTCGGCGTGGAAATACCCGCGGTCGGTCCAGACCTTGTACCAGCGGTCCTGGGCGTCCTTCGGGTCGTACTGCTTGGGGATTTCTTGGATGTTCATGCCGTCGGGCTTGTGGGTTTCGGGGGTTCTTCGATCGGGGGGAGGAGATCCTTCGCGTCGACCCGCCCGACCTCGCGGCCGTCCAGGACGACGGGGGCCGGGGCGCCCTCGGCGAAGGCATGATGTTCGGCGTAGGCGGCCTCGCGGCCCGCGCCTCGGGGCTTGGTGAAGACGTCGATCTTGCGGCCCACGACGTCGACGATCCAGTAGGTCGGTACTCCCGCCGAGGCGTAGAGGCCGGCCTTCTGGCGGTAGTCGGACCACGGCGTGCTGGCGCAGACCTCGACGATCAGGACGGCTTCGGAGGTCAAGGGCGGCTCGGGCTGGAAAATGTCCTCGTCGCCCGGGACCACCGCGACGTCCGGCTCGGGGACGCTCCAACGATCGTGCCGCAACGACGCCTCGGGGCGGACATAGAAGCCGGCCGGCGTCATGGCCCGCAGGAGCTTGACCGTCCGACGCACCGTGAAATTGTGCGGCTCGTGCTTGGTCGTCAGGTAGATCCGGCCTCGCACGAGTTCGAAGTGGCTTTCGGGGAAGACGCCGGCCTCGATCATCTTCCAGAACTGCTCGGCCGTGAAGCGGTACGGCCGCCGCCCGGGGTCGGCGGGCGCGGCCTTGGCGTCGGGCTGGACGTCGGTGGCCATGGCGGGTGCTCCGGCGGTCAGGAGGCGGTCGCGGGCTCGGTTCGCGCGGGGCGGGGCTGGCGGGCGTCCTTGGCGAGCTTGTATTCGAACGCGTCCAGCAGGGCCAGCCAGCTCGCCTGGATGACGTTCTCGGAGACGCCGATGGTCCCCCAGACGTCGTCGTGGTCGGCGCTCTCGATCACCACGCGGACCTTGGCGGCGGTGCCGGCGCGGGCGTTGATGACGCGGACCTTGTAGTCGACCAGGTGCATCGACTTCAGCGCGGGGAAGTGGGACTCCAGCGCCTTCCGCAGCGCCGAGTCGAGGGCGTCGACCGGGCCGTCCCCCTCGCCGACGGTGTGCTCGACGGCCTCGCCCACCTTCAGCTTGACCGTCGCCTCGGTGAGCGAACCCGCCTCGCCGTTGCCCGCGAAGCTGACGCGGAAGCCCAGGGGATCGAAGGCCAGGCGGTGGCGGTCGGCCAGCTTCTCCACCAGCATGACGAACGACGCCTCGGCCGCCTCGAACTGGTAGCCCTCGTTCTCCAGATCCTGGACCCGTTCCAGCACCCGGGCCAGCAGCGCCTCGTCGCGGCCCAGGTCGTACTCGTCCAGCTTCTCGGCGATGTTCGACTTGCCCGACAGCTCGCTGACGAGGATCCGGCGCTCGTTGCCGACCTCCGCCGGGTCGATGTGCTCGTAGCTCGACGCCAGCTTGCGGACGGCGTGGACGTGCATCCCCCCCTTGTGGGCGAAGGCGCTGGAGCCGACGAACGGCTGGCCCGGCCGGGGGATCATGTTCGCCGTCTCGTCGACATAGCGCGAGACCTCCGTCAGCCGCGCCAGCCTCCCCGGGGCCAGGACCTGATATCCCGGATACTTCAGCGCCAGGTTGGCGATGACGCCGCACAGGTCGGCGTTGCCGCAGCGCTCGCCCAGGCCGTTGATCGTCCCCTGGACCTGACGCGCCCCGCTCCGGACGGCCGCCAGCGCGTTGGCGACCGCCAGCTCGCCGTCGTTGTGGGTGTGGATCCCCAGCGGGACGTCCACCTCCCGGGCGACCGCCGCCACGGCCTCGGCGACCTGCTCCGGCAACGTGCCGCCGTTGGTGTCGCACAGGACGATCCACGCCGCGCCCGACTCGGCCGCCTTGCGGATGGTCTCCAGCGCGTAGTCGGGGTTGCGGCGGTAGCCGTCGAAGAAGTGCTCGGCGTCGTAGATGACCTCGGCGACGTTCGCGGCGAGGAACGCCACCGAGTCGCCGATCATCCGGACGTTCTCCTCCAGCGAGACCCCCAGGATCTCCCGGGCGTGAAGGTCCCACGTCTTGCCCACGACCGTCACGACCGACGTCCCCGCGCCGACGAGGGCCCGCATGCCGATGTCGTCCTCGGCCGAGATGTCGCGGCGGCGCGTCATGCCGAAGGCGACGACCCGGGCGCGCTCCAGCGGCAGGTCCCGGACGGCCCGGAAGTAGGCGGCGTCCTTCGGGTTGGAGAGCGGATAGCCCCCCTCGACGTAGTCGACCCCCAGCTCGTCCAGCTTGGCCGTGACGTGCAGCTTGTCCTGGAGCGAGAAGTTGACCCCCTCCCCCTGGCTGCCGTCGCGCAAGGTCGTGTCGTAGATCGCAATTCGGGTCATCGCCGTCCGTCCGCCCCCGTCCCGAGGCGTGGCGCGCGGCCCCCCTCGGCATGGTCCTCGATCCCGGTGGAAGAGGTGGATTGTATCCTATGACGACGCCCCGCGGACAGCCGACGTTCGGCCCCTCGCGCAGGCCCATCCGCGCGAAAGACCCGTCCGCTACAACCAAACTCCCCGAGCGAGCCCCCGCGATGAAGCCCGACGTCCTGATGACACGGCTCACCATCCCCGCCGCCCTGACCGCCCTGGAGCGGACGTTCCGGGTCCATCGGCTCTGGGAGGCGGACGACCCGGCGGCCTTCATCCAGGAAGTCGGGCCGACGATCCGAGGGGTCGCGACGACCGGCGGCTTCGGGGCGTCGGCCGAGCTGATGGCCGCGCTGCCGAACCTGGAGATCGTCGCCGTCAACGCGGTCGGGCTGGACGCCGTCGACCTGGCCCACGCGAAGGCCCGGGGAATTATCGTCGCCAGCACGCCCGACGTCCTCACGGAGGACGTGGCCGACATGGCGCTCGCCCTGCTGCTCGCCGCCGCCCGCGAGCTGGTGGCCGGCGACGCCCACGTCCGTTCCGGGGCCTGGGAGCGCGAGGGGAACCGGCCGCTCGCCCGACGGGTCCACGGCCGCCGCGCGGGGATCGTCGGCCTGGGTCGCATCGGCCGCGCGGTGGCCCGGCGGCTGGAGGCGATGAACGTCCAGGTGGCGTACCACAACCGCCGGCCGATCGAGTCCCCCTACATCTATTACGGCAGCCCCGCCGCGCTCGCCCGCGACGTCGACTTCCTGATCGTCGCGGCGACCGGGGGCGACGCCAGCCGCGGCCTGATCGACCGCGAGACGATCGACGCCCTGGGGCCCGACGGCATCCTCGTGAACGTCGCGCGGGGGTCGGTGGTCGACGAGGACGCCCTGATCGCGGCCCTGCGCGACGGCCGGCTCGCCGCCGCCGGCCTCGACGTGTTCGCCGACGAACCCCGCGTCCCCGAGGCCCTCCGCGTCCTCCCCAACGTCGTCCTGCAACCCCACCAGGGGAGCGCGACCGTCGAAACCCGCGCCGCCATGGCCGAACTGGTCGTCCGCAACCTCCAGGCCCACTTCGCCGGCACGCTCCTGCCGACGCCCCTGCCGCTCTGACGAGTTGGCTTCGTTCGTCATCGCGGGATGCCGGCAAATTCGACGCAAGGTATTAATTGCAGAATGCTTTCGACGATATCGAGTTGGCTTCGTTCGTCGAAATCGATTCACGAATCTTGAGGCGCCGGGCGAGGAGACGTGGCCTGGAGGAGGCTTCGCCGATCGCGGCCAAGGATAGCGATCCAGGCCGGCAAGCAGACATCTTCGACCAGGCGAACCGAACCCTCGCGATGACGCCGGTGGCTTGTGGGCCCCGGTCCCGATCCCGCTTCCGAATTGTCAAGGAGCCACGATCCGCTCTGGTATGATCTCGACGTGCCGCGCGAGATTTCAGGAATCGGGGAATTTTCCCGGGAGAGACGGCGATGGAGAGCCCCGCGACGGGCGTGATGGGCCTGTTCCAGATTCGAGGGCGCCGCGCCCTGGTGACGGGGGGGAGCAAGGGGCTGGGGCGGGTGATCGCCGGGGCGCTGGCCGAGGCGGGGGCCGACGTGGTCATCGTCGCCCGCACGGCGATCGATTGCGAGCGCGCCGCGTCCGAGATCGCGGCCGAGCACGGGCGGACGGCCGTCGCGATCGCGGCCGACGTGACCAGGGCCGAGGACGTCGACCGGCTGGCGGCCGAGGCCGGGACAGTCGACATCCTGGTCAACAGCGCGGGGATCAACATCCGGGGGCCCGTCGCCGACCTGTCCGAGGCCGACTGGGACGCGGTGCTCGGCGCGAACCTCAAGGCACCGTTCCTCCTGGCCCGGCGGTTCGGCCCCGCCATGGCCGAGCGCGGCTGGGGGCGGATCATCCACCTGGGGTCGATCCTGTCGACGATCGGCATCCCCGGCCGGACCCCCTACGCCTCGTCGAAGGCGGGGTTGCTCGGGCTGACGCGCACGCTGGCGCTGGAGTGGGCCGACCGCGGCGTGACGGTGAACGCCCTCTGCCCCGGCCCGTTCGCCACCGAGATGAACCGCCCGCTGCTGGAAGACCCGGCCCGATACGCGGAGTTCGTCGCCAACATCCCCATGGGCCGCTGGGGCGAACTCCGCGAGATCGCCGGCGCGGCGCTCTTCCTGGCCTCCGACGCGTCGTCGTTCGTGACCGGCTCGACGCTCACCGTCGACGGCGGCTGGACCGCGCGCTAGACTCCCGCCCCGAGTCGTCGCATCCGATGGTCATGCGAGGCGTCACCGATGGACCTTGAGTTGAACGGCCGGACGGCGATCGTCACCGGCGGCGCGAGCGGGATCGGCCTGGCGACGGCGCGACTGTTCGCGGCGGAGGGCGCCCGCGTGGCGATCTGGGATCTCGCCGGTGCCGAGAACCCCGCGGAGGCGATCCGGGGCGAGTTCGGCGTCGAGGCCGTGGGGGTGGCGGTCGACGTGGCCGAGGAGGAATCAGTCGCGACGGCCCTGGCGAGGACGGCGGGCGAGTTGGGAGCGCCGGACCACCTGGTCCACGCCGCGGCGATCGGCTCGGGGAAGTTCGGCTTCCCGTTCACGAACCTGCGGCCGTCGGACTGGGAGCGGGTGTTGCGGGTGAACGTGGTGGGGACGGCGAACGTCGCGCACGTCGTCGCGCCGACGTTGGTTGGGCGATCGGCCGGGACGATGGTGTTCGTCGCCTCGGTCGCCGGCCAGATCGGCTCCCAGACCGACCCGCCCTACAGCGCCTCCAAGGCGGCGAACATCAACTTCGCGCAATGCCTGGCGAAGGACCTCGCCCCGCGGGGGATCCGCGTGAACACGGTCTGCCCCGGGATGGTCCAGACGCCCTTGAATCGCTCGGTCTGGCAAGCGTGGCACGACCAGACCGACCCGTCCGCGCGCCTGACCTACGAGGCGTGGTCCGACCTCAAGATCCGCGCGGTCGTCCCCCTCGGCCGATGGCAGACGCCCGAGGCCGTCGCCGACATGATCGTGTTCCTCTCCTCCCCCCGAGCCGCCCACGTCACCGGCCAGACGATCAATGTCGACGGCGGTTTCGTGATGCACTGGTGATCACGAGAGTGACGCGACGGCCCATGAATGAAGTGTCATCCTAACGGCCTTCCCCCCCGGTGGGGGGAGGTGGCCCGCGGGGCCGGATGAGGGGGGACTAGCGACGCGACCTTTGGAGTTCGAAGGGCCTTTCCCCGGCCGGTTGCCTGGGCCGGGATCCCGAATTCCGAAGCTCGGCGGGCGGGCTCCCCCTCATCTGACCGCTTCGCGGTCTGTCTTCCCCCACCGGGGGGGAAGGCCGTTCGCGCCGTTAGTTCGATGCCGAGGCCGAGCTAGAGACGCCCGACGCGCCATGAGGCGCGTCGGGCGTCGCTCAGAAATCACCTCGCGAGAACCCGGCCATCAGCTCGGGGGCCGAGGCGTCGAAGCCGACGACGTCGAGCATGCCGGCGTCGTCCGGGTCGGCGATGGTGAAGCCGTTGGAGACGAGGCCCGCGACGACCAGCCGCTCCGGCAGGCCACTACGCTCGCGGTACTCGCGGAGCGCCTGCGACGGGTGGATCGGGCCGGCCCAGGTCTCGCTGTCGGTCAGGACGATGAAGGTATCGACATTCAGCTCGTTCTCCGTGGCGTAACGCATGGGCAGGGCGCAATCGGTCCCGCCGAACGGCAGCGCCGAGGTCCTCTGGATCACGTCGGCCAGCCGGGACCGCTTCGAGACGTCCAGGGGGACGAGCCGATCCTGGAACGCCACGACGTGGTACTCGGGCTCGACGCGGGCCGTCACCAGCGCGAGCGCGGCGGCGGCCTCGCGGGGCGTCAACGGCGTGCCGGCGACCTGGCCGCCCGACATGGAGCCGGAGACGTCCAGGCCGATCAGCGTCCGCTTCCCCGCCGGGACGACGTTGCCGAACGCCTTGTAAAAGGCGTCGTCGAGCGCGTGCTTGATCGTCGCGACCGGTTCCCACGACAGCTTCCCCTTCAGGCCGCGGCCCGTGGAGTACACGGAGCCCGCCAGGAGGATCGCCAGCGGATGGAGCCGGGCCTTGCGGATCAGGTCGCCGTCGGCGAGCCGTTCGCGCACCGTCGTCGCGGCCTTCGATCCGGGGGCCAGCAGGCCGACGGCCGACATCTTGGCCAGGTTGCGGACCATGGCCATGAGCGGCATCTTCTCCAGCAGGGCCTCCCAGACCGCCGGGTCGTTCAGGTGTTGCGTCGGGATGCACTCGCGCGGCAGGCCGTCGTCGCGGATCAGCCGGATCACGGCGTCGCGGTCGGCGGTCCGGGCCTCGTCCGTCGCGGCGAGCAGGCGCGGGAGGTCGGCCGAGACGTCGGGGTACGACGCCGCGGATTCGCCCCGCTTCACCTCGCGCGGGCCGAGAGCCCCCGCCCCGCCGACCACCCAACGATAGACCGCCTGCCGCGCCGGGTCGGCCGCGACCGGGTGGGCCAGCCGGAGCAGGTCGCGGTGCGACCAGCCGTTGCGGCCCTGGTACTTGGCGACCTGATAGGCGAGCGAATCCGGGGACTTCCCCTCGTACCACGCGGCGACGCCCTTGCGCAGCCCGCGCCCCCAGCCGCGGACGTTCTGGACGGCCTCGGCGAAGGCGAACAGGTGCGTGCCGGTGCGGCAGACCTTCGGCAGCGCCTCGGACGCGGCGGCGGCATGGCCAAGGCCCGAGGCGATCGCCAGCGCCATCGCGGCCGGCTCGTTCCTCGGGGCGCGGCCCGACTCGCTCACCTGGACGATGGTACGGATCGCGCGCGGGGCGTCGGCCTCCACGCAGCGGACGACGGCGTGGGCGTTCTCCACGGTCAGGGCGCGCTCGGTCGCGTAGTACGAGCCCCCCTCGGAGCCGAGGATCAGGAACCGCTCCAGGCGGGTCCAGTCGTCGACCGCGAACGAGTAGCCCCCCGCCGAGTTCGGCGTCATGGCCTTGCCCGGGATCGGCTCCGTCTGGGGCGTCCGGCGCGTGGCGAAATGCTTGAGGAACTTGATGCCCATCGCAACCTCCTTCGGCGGGCAAGGTCGACGAAGCGTCGGCCCGCCGAGCGCCCGGGGCGGGAGTCGAACCCGCTGAAACCAGATAACCGATCCGCGACGGCCCGGCCGGGGATGGCCGGTCAAGGGAAAGCGAATCGGACGCAGCCCCGGACGCGATCCGTCATCGGGATCGCGCCGGGACGGCCCCGGGCGTCGAAAGCTCGGCGAACAAGGGGACGCGACAGGGATGGACTCGAGTTCTTAATCGATAACCCTGCTGCTCCGGCTCGCCGAAAGGCGGGGGTGGGACTCGAACCCACGACCACGTCATCCGTAGTGATAAGGATCGTCCGGCCGGCCCGTCGCCGGGCAAGAAGTTGGCGACCCGCGTGCTCTATCCGTCTGAGCTACCCCGCCCTTGCCACTGAGAGACACGGGGCGACGGGGAGGGTTCGCGATATTCGCACGCGAGAATTCGACCGGTCCCGGGACCGCCGCCCGGGGGGCCTCGCGATCGGTCACTCGTAGCGGACCTCCACCGTCGCCCCAGCGTCGACCAGGGCCGCGCGCAGGCTCTCGAACGAATGGGGCCAGCCTCGGGCCACCTCGAACGGCGCGGATCGGAGCATGGTCAAGACGTCGGCGGCGCGATCGTTCGACGCCCGATGGACGATGGAGAAGACCCGAGCCGGATTCGGACCGACCGCCGTGACCCAGAGCGACGGATCGGGCTCGTTGCCCGGCTCTCCCGGCCGCGGGCACGGCCCGAAGCGCTCGCGCAGGATCGCCAACGCCGAGGACGAATCCCGCTCCGTCAGGCGGAGCGCCGCCGGGGCGTGCTCTCGGCAGAACCACTCCAGCCCCGGAGGATGGCCGACCAACCCCTCGCCCAACGGCCGGTAGTCGCGGAAACGCACTAGCTCGCCACCACCCTGGGAGTGAAACCATTCGCCATGGAAGTCGCGGCCGCACAGCCGACAGCACGGTGGATTCACGGCCCGCCCCTCCCGACCCCGGCCCCCTACTCCCTAACCATGTTAGCCGCCGACTTTCAAGGCTACGGAAGCGGATCACGCCCGTCGCCGGCGGAGCGAAGACGTCCGTGACGACGATCGAGGAATCGTGTGAGAACCGCGGCCGCGCAAGCCCCTCGGCGTGGCGTCTGGAGTCAACTCTCGCCAGCCCCGGGGCCAGCGCCCCCGCGCCGGCGATCGCCAGCGGAGCCATCGCGAGGAAACCGTGTTGGAGCGGGCCGGCGGGTGGGGTAGAGTCGGGTCGTCCGTCCCGCGTCGACTCGTCGCCCCTCCTCCCGCACGAAAGGACGCCCGCAATGCCGGCCCGAGGATCGTTCCGAGCCGCCCTGGCCTGCCTCGCCCTGCTCGCGGCCGCCGTCGCGGCGAGGGCGGAGACGAAGACCATCGCCCGCTGCGGCGAGGGCTTCCTGGAGGAGGTGGACGGCTACCGCGTGCTGCACGTCAAGGGGACGCCCTACGAGATGGGCTTCCAGCAGGGCGCCCTGCTCCGCGACTCGATCCGCGAGAATGTCCATTACCTGTTCGAGGTGAAGGGCAAGGAGCTGAAGATCGACGTCGCCGGGCTGAACCTGCTGGACCCCAAGCGGGTCATCGCCGGGATCGCCGCGCGGCAGAGGAAGTTCGTCCCCGATCGGTTCTTCGAGGAGATGCAAGGGGTCGCCGACGGCGCGGGGATGGACGTCCAGGACATCGTCATCGCCAACTTCATCCCCGAGCTATTCCATTGCTCCGGCTTCGCACTGGGTCGCTCGACCACCAAGGACGGCCGCGTCTATCACGGCCGCGTCCTGGACTACGGCTGCGACTGGCGGCTCCAGGAGCACGCGATCCTGACCGTCGCCGAGCCGGAAGGCCGCTCGCCGTTCGTGAACGTCACCTACGCCGGGTTCGTCGGCTCGGTCACGGGCATGAACGCCGAGAAGATCTCCATCGGCGAGATGGGGGGCAAGGGCCTGGGCCGCTGGGACGGCGTGCCGATGGCGTTCCTCATGCGCATGGCGCTGGAGGACGCGAAGTCGCTCGACGAGGCCGTGGCCGTCTTCCGGGACAACCCCCGCACCTGCGAATACTACTTCGTCATCGCCGACGGCGAGACCGGCCGCGCGGTCGGCATGGAGGCGTCGGCGGACGTGTTCAGCGTCGTCGCCATGGGCGAGGCGCATCCCAAGCTCCCCGAGGCCATCCCCGACGCCGTCGTCCTCTCGGTCGGCGACCGATACGCGGAGCTGGTCCGGCGCGTGAAGGAAGGGGCCGGCGGCTTCGAGGCCGAGTCGGCCATCAGGCTGATGGACCGGCCGGTCGCGATGAAGTCGAACCTGCACAACGTCCTGTTCGAGACCGACACCGGCCGCTTCTGGGTCGCCAACGCCGACAAGCAGGGGAACCCGGCCGCCGAGCAGCCGTATCACGCCTTCGACCTGGGCGCGCTGCTGGCCGGCCGCCCCGACCCGTCGGCGCCGAGCCTGGACTCTCCCCCCCGCTCGGCGCGGGCCGGCGAGCCCGCCGCGGCGCGATGACCCCGAAGGGCCAGCGCGACTACGGCTCGGCCCGGCTCTCTCGCCACGCGCTCGAGCGGTTCGTCGAGCGGTTCGGCGTCGACCCGGGCCAGGCCGAGCCCCTCCTCCGGGCGGCGCTGGCGCGCACGCGACGGCTGGGCCGCAACCCGGCCAACGGCGCCGTCGCGGCGCTGGCGCTGCATCGGGGCCGCGTCCTGGTCGCGATCCTCCAGGACGGCTCGTGCCTGACCGTCCTGACCTGGAACCAGTTCGAGCCCCGGATGCCGGAGTTCGGCCGCCCCCGCGTCCCGCGCAAGTGGGGACGGATGTTGGGGCGCCTCGCCGCGTCCGACCCCGAGCCCGACCCCGAGGCGTGATGATCGCGGGGCGTCAGTCCATCAGGCCTTCGGTCTCGGGCTTCTCGTAGCCCAGGCTCTTGAGGACTTCCAGCACCTCGCTCCAGGTGGGGAACATCCGGCCGCTGCGCTTCTTGTAGTCGTTCATGGCCATCATGAACTCCATCTCGGCGTCGCTGTAGTCGCGCTCGCAGGTCGTCGGGTCGACGAACCGGCGCCGGCCGCTGGCCTGGCGGGCCATCGCGGCGCGGGTCGCCTTCTCGGTGGCGCGGCGGTTCAGCCACTCGGCGGGCTCGACCGGCGGGGAGGGCTGCGGGAGGTCGGTCGGCTTCACCTTCGCCATGAGGGGGGTCCTGGCCGGGTCCGCGATCGGGATGGTCCGCGCTCTTCCTGATGCTTCCAACATGGTGTGCTCCTCTTCATGGTGTTGCCGCGGGCCCGGCGCGGTGCAACCCGCCGACCGCTCGTGGGTGAATATAAGACGCCGCGATCACGGATGGGGACGCGCCGACGCGAAAATCCCACGCCGCGGGGCGAGGCGTCACGCCGCCTGGGCGCGGGCGTTATGATAGGATTGGCGCTTCGTCGGGGCCCGCCGGGGCCCCGGGGCCGAACCCACGCGCCCGGCCAGGACACGACCATGCCGGATATCGACGCCGAATCGCTCGTGGAGCAACTGGCCCTCATCGGCCTGATCTCCCGCGACCAGTACCGCGAGGCCCGGGCCGACGCCGAGGACGGCTCGCCCGAGGCCATCGTCCGCGCCTGCCTGCGCAAGGGTTGGATCACTAGCTGGCAGGTGGAGCGCCTGAAGAAGGGGGACTCCGACAACTTCTTCTTCGGCCCCTATCGCGCGCTGTTCCACCTGGCCGAGGGGACGTTCGCCCGGGTCTACCGGGGCGAGCGGTCGGGGACCGGCGAGCCGGTGGCGATCAAGGTTTTGCGGCAGCGGTTCGCGTCCGACCCCGTCGCCGTCGCCTCCTTCCACAAGGAGGCCGAGGCCGGCATGAAGCTCCGGCACGACAACATCGTGCGCATCCTGGACTTCGGCCGGCGCGACGACAAGCACTTCATGGCGATGGAATACGTCGAGGGGATGAACCTCCGCGAATTCCTCCGCCTGCGCGGCCGGCTCGACGGCGACGAGGCCCTGCCGCTGATGATCGGCCTGGCCGAGGGGCTGAAGTACTCGCACGATTGCGGCGTGGCCCATCGCGACATCAAGGCGACCAACATCCTGATCTCCAACTCGGGCGTCGCCAAGCTCGTCGACTTCGGCCTGGCCGACATCGCGACCGAGGACGGCCAGGGGATGAAGTCCCAGCGCACCGTCGATTACTCGGCGCTGGAGCGCTCGTGCGGCAGCCCCAAGGGGGACGCGCGGTCGGACATATTCTTCCTCGGGTGCGTCTTCTATTACATGCTCACCGGCCAGGTGCCGCTGGAAGACTCCGAGAGCAAGGACCCGCTCAAGAAGATGCTCAAGCGGTCGTTCGGCGGCATCCGACCCATCTCCGAGCACCCCCGCGCCCCCGCCCCGAAGCTCGCCCGCGTCGTCGAGAAGATGATGAAGATGGACCTCAAGGAGCGATACGCGTCCATGGCCGAGGTCGTCGCCGACCTGGAAGCCCACCGCGACGGCCGCTCCGATTCCGAGCCCGGCTCCGACGGCGAGATGGCCCTCGACCCGGAACTGGAGAGCGCCATCTTCCGCAACCCGTTCCTCTCCAACGACCCGGACGCCCCCCCGCCGGCGGCCGCCGAGCCCGCCGTGACGGACCCCACCGACCTCGACCTGGCGACGTTCGAGACAAGCCCCGAAAACGCCTCCGACCTCGCCTCGCTCCTGGGCCTGACGCCGGACGAGGCCGCGACGCCCCCCGCGCCCGCGCCGACGCGCGCGGCCGGGCCCGTCGAGCCGCGCGAGGCGGCCCGCCCCACGCTCCTCTGCGTCGAGTCCCAGCCCGAAATCCAGGACGCCTTGCGCAAGAATCTTTCGAAGCGGGGCTACCGCGTCTTCCTGATCGCCGACGCCGAACGCGCCGCCGAACGCTTCCGCGACGGCCCCGCCGACGTCGTCCTGTTCGACCTCGACGGCCAGGAGCCCGACGCCCTGGACCACCTGGCCGACATGCGCAAGAAGGCCGAGGAAGACGCGGTCCCGTTCCGCGTCCTGGTCCTCCTCGGCCCGCGTCAGGAGGCCCTCCGCGCGAAGCTCCCCCCCGCCGACGGCCTCGCCGTCCTCACCAAGCCGGTGAAGCTCAAGGAAGTCCAGGAGGCGCTGGCGTCCCTGACGCCGACCGGCTGAACGGACTCGCCGCCCCGCCGACTCTCGCCGTAACGCCGCGCATGAGGATCCTCGCGATGAGCACGATCGAGGAGATCGAACGAGCGATTACGAGTTTGCCCCCGGAGCAACTGGCTGAGTTTCGCGCCTGGTTCGCCGCGTTCGACAACGAGGCGCGGGCCCGGGACTTCGAGGCGGATGTCCAGCCGAGGCGGCTCGACGGCACCGCGGAAGAGGCGCTTCGAAACCTGGACGAGGGGCGATGCGCGGACCTGTGAAGCCTCGCGTCCGACCCCGCTTCTGATCCCCGCGAGGCCAGTGCCCGTCGACTATGCGGGACCTCGCCGATTCCTGCTTCGCGCTCCTTCAAGTCGATCCGAGGCGTCCTTCGCCTCATTTCCGGGCGGTGGGCCGCTCCTGGTCGGCTCGCGTGAAATCTCCGCTATCGGGCCTTGGCCGTCCGGCGGGACGACGACCTCGCCTGGTTCAGGATCGGCTCGCGCGCCGAGCACGACCGGCTCGTCGGGTGCCCGTGAAGCGCCGGCGACGGGCCGGCGATTTCGTTGGCGTCACGCTTTGGGGCGCGCTATGCTGGGCCCGACGTCGCCCCCCCACGCCGATGTGAGCCGGGGCGGCCCCACCCGACGCCCCTCACACGGAGACTCCACGATGTCGACCCTGCCGACCATGGATCGTCGCGCGTTCCTTTATGGGGCCTCGCTCGCGGGCTTCGGGATCTTTTGCCAGGGCCGCAACGGCCGGGCGGCGGGCGTGGGGCCCAACGACGTCATCCAGGTGGGATGCATCGGCGTCGGCGGCAAGGGGAGCAGCGACACCGACCACGCCGGCAACCACGGCCGCGTCGTCGCGCTCTGCGACGTCGACGACGACACGCTGAAGGCCAAGGCCGGGCGGTTCAAGGAGGCGCGGACGTTCCACGACTTCCGCGAGCTGCTGGCCGAGATGGGCGACAAGATCGACGCCGTGACGGTCTCGACGGCCGACCACGCCCACGCCCAGCAGTCGCTCGCCGCGATGCGGATGGGCAAGCACGTCTACTGCCAGAAGCCCCTGACCCACACCGTCCGCGAGGCCCGGCTGATGCGCGAGGCCGCGCGCGAGCACGGCGTCTGCACCCAGATGGGCAACCAGGGCTCGGCCACCGACGCCCTGCGCACGAGCGTCGAGATCCTGGAGTCGGGCGTCCTGGGCGACGTGGCCGAGGTCCACGTCTGGACCGACCGCCCCCGCGAGTTCTGGAGGCAGGCCCCCGACGTGGTCGCCCGCCCCGAGGGGACGTTCGAGATCCCTTCGCGCCTGCATTGGGATCTCTTCCTCGCCGGAGCCCCCGAACGCCCCTACGCCCCGGTCTACACGCCGATGCTCTGGCGCGGGTGGTGGGACTTCGGCACGGGCGTCCTGGGCGACATGGGATGCCACAACACCAACGTCCCGTTCCACGGCCTGAAGCTGGGCCTGCCGACGCGCGTGTCGTCCAACAACGGCGAGATCAACCCCGAGACCTTCCCCGCGTGGGCCACCGTCGTCTTCGAATTCCCCTCGCGCGGGAACCTGCCGCCGACGCGGCTGACCTGGTACGAGGGGGCGAAGGACGGCGCGCCGAACCGCCCCCCCGCCGACCTCTTCGCCCCCGGCTTCCAGCCCGCGGCCAACGGCTGGCTCTGCATCGGGACCGAGGGGACGATCGCCTCCTCGGGGGGCGAGGACCGGGGCCATGTCCTCTGGCCGCGGGAGAAGTTCCGCGACTTCAAGCTCCCCGCCCACACCATCCCCCGCATCCAGGGGGGCCGGGACAACGACGACAACCACAAGCTGGAATGGTTCCAGGCCATCCGCGCCGGCAAGCCGGAGATCGCGTACTCGAACTTCGACTACGCCGCCGTCCAGACCGAGGCCATCCTCCTGGGCAACATCGCCATGCGGACCGGCGAGGCGATCGAGTACGACGGCGAGGCCGGCCGCGTCACCAACAGCCCCGCCGCCGACGCCCTCGTGAAGGGGACGTACCGCTCGGGCTGGGAGATCTGACGGGCCGATGGGCCGGAGTCTGGGGAAACGATCTTCCCCCCTGGAGGGGGAAGACAGACTCCGAAGGAGTCAGATGAGGGGGAGCTTGCCCGCCGAGCTTTGGGATTCGGAACCCGGCCCAGGCCGACGGCCCCGGAAGGCCCCTGGGAACGCCAGTGTCTGTCTCGCTCGTCCCCCCCTCATCCGGCCCTCCGGGCCACCTTCCCCCTCCAGGGGGGAAGGCCGTTAGGATTCACCAAAGGACGCACCATGATCGCGCCGGCCTAGGCGGTCGGCGCGCCCGAATGAATCCCGAGGCGCCAACCATGAAATCCCGCCACGCCGTCGCGATCGTCCTGTTCGGTTTCCTGTCCGTCGCCGCGTCGTCGAGCCTGCTCGCGTGGCAGGCGCCGACGCACGACTACGCGCGATGGGAGCCGGACATCGCGGCGATGGAGGCGGCCGACCGCGAGTCCCCCCCGCCGAAGGGGGGGATCGTCTTCATCGGCTCGTCGGGCATCCGGCTCTGGAAGACGCTCGCCGAGGACTACCCCGACCACAAGGTGATCAACCGGGGCTTCGGCGGGTCGCAGCTGATCGACTCCAGCTACTTCGCCGACCGGCTCATCTTCCCGCACGAGCCGAAGCAGGTCATCATCCGGGCCGGCGGCAACGACATCAACGACGGCCGGCTCCCCCGCGAGGTCGCCGACGACTTCGCGGAGTTCGTCCGCCTGATCCACTCGAAGCTGCCCGAGACGGAGATTCTGTTCATGGGCTGGAACCCCTCCCTCGCGCGCTGGGGCCAGACCGACAAGCTCATGGAGATGAACCGCCTGATCCGGGAGCAGGCGCTGGAGATGCCGCGCGTCGGCTACATCGACACCGCCTCGTTCGTGCTGGGCGAGGACGACCTCCCCCGCCCCGAGCTGTTCGTCGAGGACCAACTCCACTTCTCCCCCGAGGGCTACAAGCTCCTCGCGGAGATCGTCCGGCCGTACCTCAAGAAGTGAGCCGAAGCCCCACGGCCGACGCCAGGTCGTGGGGCTTACTCCGGGGCGAACGGGTCGTCGGGGAGCTCGGGCGGGCCGATCAGCCGCTCGGCCTCCAGGAAGCTCTCGATTTCGATCGCATCGTCGCGCGGCGAGCTGGGTCTGGTCTCACGCATTCGGGAATCGATCTGTACGAGAAAATCCCTGTGCCGCCGTGCGAGGTCGAGGCGAGCCCGCGCCTCCCGGAGACGCCCGAGCCGGAACTCGGCCATCGCCATCACGCTGAGCAGATCCAGTCGGGCCTTCGCGAAATCACTGTCCCGCATCTCAGTGAGGGCCTTCACCATATCGCGGTTCCACTTCTCGATCTGGGAGTCGACCTCAACATCCAGCGGCGCCGCGAGGTCGGGACTGCGTCTCCAGGCCTCCGAGGCGACGAGTCGGTCGAGCGCTTCCTGGTCCTTCCCGACCCGTAAGAGGGCCCAGGCGGATGTCACCGACCGGTCTTTTTCCGAGCCCGGAAACGGCGGATAGATGCGCTCGTTGGCGGACCAGCGACGGGCGGCTCGTTCGTAGGCGTCGGTCGGCAAGTCTCGCCGCCGGACCGCCCGTTCCAGGAGATGGCTCTCGGTATCGGGGTCGGCTTCGAGATTCCTGAGCCGATGGCCGAGCACCTCGGCGACTTCCGGAGGATAGGCGCGGAGCCTCGCCTCTCGGTCGCCCACCAGATAAAGCAACTCCTCCGTCGCCCCGTCGACGACGTGACCGGGGAAGAACCGCCAGTACCATTCGCCTCCGGCGATCCGGCGAGCCGAGAGATAGGCTTCGGCCGCCTCTTCACGATGGCCCCCGATGAAATGCCACTCGGCCAATCGTTCGTACCCGTCGATGGTCGGACTCGTGGCGCAGAGCCGCGACAGCAGCCCCACGAGCCTTTCCCGTTCATCCGGGCTTATGAGGTGGAAACTGTTGTGATAGTACTCTTCGAGCTGGACGCGAAGCCAGGTCGATTCATCCCTCGCCACGGTCCAGAGGAGAGGAGAATCGGACGGCTTGAGCCTGTCCAGCAGTCGGCGACGGCGCTCTTGCCACTCCTCCTCCGCGAGCGCCTCCATGATCGAGCCCGTCCCCAACTCGGCGGCGGAGAGGACCTCGGCCCAGAGGCGGGCGACTTCGGGATCGTCGGAGATCTCGGCGGCCGGGAGGAAGCGCCACTCATCCAACTATCCACTATCAACCAGGAAACCGCCCGGGCAATCCGTGACACGCCCAACAATCGACGTCCGCGTGTGAGGCAGTTCGACCGACAGATCCCATGCCCCCATAGATCCGGGAATCTGCACGCCACAGAGGAAACGTCCGTCGCTTGCGACGTCGCGCAGCCGCGGATGGAATCGGCCCACTCGGGCTCCTGGGTCCATCACGCCCGTTTCCAGGTCGAACAGGCTCCCATCCCAACTCGCGACGTACCGCGAATTCCCCGCGCGGAACAAGGGCTTCTCGAAACTATCCCCGACCATCCACGCTCCGTCCGCCCGAGCATAGACGCCCATTCGCCATCCACCCGCATGCTCATGCGAAGTGAGGATCAGATATCGATCCCCCGGACCGTACTCCAGGCCGGTGTAATCCGATCGCTCGGGGAGTTGGAGATGCCCTGGCAGGATCCGTCCGTCGCGTGCCGACAAGAACTCCACCCGATCATCCCCGCGGAAGATTGCGAGTTCCTCGCCCGATCGACTCAACACGGGCCGCCTGTCACGCTCTAATCGGTGGCCGTACTTCGAGATCGGCCCAGGAATCGTGAATCGCTCGGCCCCATCGACACTGTCGATCACGCGGATCGCCTCCCCCCCATCCGACTCTACCGCGATGAGGACGAGTCGGCCGGCGGGGGTGAATTCGATCCAATCCAATTTGCAGTTCTCGATCCGTTGCAGCTCGCGCCCCGTCTCAAGATCGAGGAGGACGCCGTCCCAACGACGCTCGTCCGATTTCGCCGCCCCATTCCGCTCGACGTAACCGGCCAGCCGGCGCGAATCGGGGCCGAACTTGACCCAGTCCAGGCTCGGGTACTGGGGCCAGGACTGGAGGATCTCGCCGGAGGGGATTCGTCGGAGCGTCGTGGGTGCCTCGTCGATGAGGCGACCTTCCCAGCCCGGACTGCCCGGGCCGCTCCAGGCACGGCCGAAGTCCTTCTTGCCCCGATTGCGAATCGACGTGGCGGTCGTCAGGAGAGAGGAGCCATCGGGGCTGAGGATGAGGTCGCCGGGTTCACCGCACGGGATCGAAGCCATAAGCCGACCGGAGAGGTTGTCCCACAAGCGCACCACGCCGTCGGTTCCTGAAGCGGCGGCGACGCGGCCGTCGTCGCTATACTTGACCCCCGTGGTGACCAGCCTCTCCAATCCTTCGAGGGCCGGGAGGAGCCTATGGTTGTCCTGGGCCAACAAGGCCATCTCCGAGGCGACGAAACGCCGCAAGTCGGCGGTTCCCGCGTGTCGATCGGCCAGGTCGAAGGCGTCGGCGTAACGCAGGAGGGCGGTAGCCCTAGAAGTATTGTCCTCCAACTCCGCGATCCGATCGGAATCGGCCTGGATGGCGAGGATCTGCGACCGGGTCGCGGCGACGAGGGCCTCGCCGGCGCGGGCTTCGACGCGGAGGGCGAGGGCCAGGGCGACGGCCGAGCCGACGACGAGCGAGCCGGCGAGCGCGACGAGCAGGGAGGCGACGGCCGGGTTGCGCCGGCCCCAGCGCCAGGCGCGGCCGATCGGGCCGACGGCGCGGGCGTTGATCGGGCGGCCGGCCAGCCAGTTCTCCAGGTCCTCGGCCAGGGCCTCCGCCGAGGCGTAGCGGCGGCCCGGATCCTTCTCCAGGCATTTCGCCGCGATCACGTCCAGGTCGCGACCCACCCGGGAGTCGAGCGACGAGGGCCGGGGCGGCCGCCGGGTTCGGACATCCAGGAGGATTTGCGCCACGTTGTCGCCCGGGAAGGCCGGCCGGCCGGTGATCCGCTCATGGAGGAGCAGCCCCAGGGCGTGGACGTCGACGGCCGTGGTCAGGTCGCGACGCCCCTCGGCCTGCTCGGGGGCCATGTATCGCGGGGTGCCCAGGAGTTGCCCGGTCTCGGTCAGGTCGGCCCCCCCTTCGGACAGCCGCTTCGCCAGGCCGAAGTCCGTCACCAGCCGCGTCCCGTCGGGATCGACCAGGACGTTCGACGGCTTCAGGTCGCGATGCAACACCCCGCGGCGGTGCGCGTGCTCGATCGCCCGGGCGACTTGGAGCAGGCCCTCGACCTCCTCGCGGATCGTCCCCCGCTCCCGCCGGTCGAGCGACGGCCCGTCGACCAGCTTCATCGTGAAATACTGCCGGCCGTCGTGCTCGCCGACCTCGTGGATCGGCACGATGCCGGGGTGGTCGAGGTTGGCCGCGGCCTCGGACTCGACTCGGAACCGCTGGACGACGCGCGGGGTCGCCAGCGCCCCCGACAGGATCATCTTGAGGGCCACCGTCCGATTCAGGCTCGTCTGGCGGGCGAGGTAGACCACCCCCATCCCGCCCCTCGCGATCTCGCCCAGCAGCTCGTAGTCGCCGAAGTAGCGGACCGTCGCCGGGACCGGATCGGTCGGCTCGGCGACGGTGGCGTCGGCCTCGATACGGAGGGGGGAGGCGACCGCGTCCATCCGATCGAGGTCGGCGAAGAACGCCCGGAGCCGATCCGCGTGCGCGGGATGGGACGCGATCCACGCCTCGCGGTCGGGCGGGGCACCGGAGTCGGCGGCCTCCATGTAGGCGGCGATCAGCCCGTCGATCGCCGAGATGTCGCGCGTCGAGTCGTCCGGCGTCGTCATGATCGATCCTCCGCGTCCAGTCGTTCGCGCAACCGCTCCAGCCCACGCCTCAGCAACGACGCCACGGCGGGGACGGTCTTGCCCATGCGAGCGGCGATCTCCTTCAGCGACAGCCACTGGCAGTGCTTCAGGACGACGGCCTCGCGCATCGCGGGGGGGAGGACCGCGAGGGCCTCGACGACGCGGAGCAGCTCCTCGTCGCGCTCGGCCCGGCCGCTGGGCGAGGTGCCGCCGTCGGCCAGCCAGGCGGCGAACCGCGAGGCCGAGCGGTCCAGCTGCTCGTGGATCGACCGCTCCAGGCCGACGTCACGCCTGTCGCGGCGGTAATACCGGGCCGCGTCGGCCAGGACGCTCGCGAGGATCGTCCGGAGCCAGGCGGCCAGGCGCATGGAAGTCCCGGGCTCCAGGCCCTCCAGGGACGGGTAGGCGCGCGCCATCGTCTGCTGGACCACGTCGGAAGGGTCCAGCTTCCCGCGCAACCGCCGGTCCATGTGCAACTCGGCCAGGATCCGCAGGTATTTCCGATATGGCTCCAGCGTCTCGCCTCGTCGCGTCATCGAACGCCCTCCCAAGGCATAGGAACGACGTCCGCGACGGGACGAACCAGGAATTTCCCGAGAAACCGCGCGGACTCCTCGCGACGGTCGCCGGGAGGGCGGCCCGGGACGCGGCGAGGCGTGGATCCGCGACGCGGGGGGCGGCCGGGCTAGAGCTTCCGGCCGAAGCGGTTCATCAGGTAGAGGACGACGACCGCGCCGACGGTCGCCGTGATGATGCTGCCGATGACGTTCGTCGCGCCGAAGCCGACGAGGCGGAAGAGGAAGCCCCCCACGAGCGCCCCCAGCGCGCCGACGATCATGTTGTTGACCGCGCCGAAGTCGCGGCCCCGGGTGATCTGGCCGGCGAGCCAGCCGGCGACCAGCCCGATGAGCAGGAACCAGATCAGCGAGAACAGCATGGGACGCTCCCGTTGGGTGGGTTGATGGGAAGGCGGCCGGGTCAGCCCAGGCCGCAGGCGGCGCGGGCGCGTTCGAGGACCTCGCGGGCGGTGGCGCGGGCCTTCTCGGCGCCGGCGGCGCGGACGGCGGCCACCCGCTCGGGGCGCGCGACCCATTCGGCGCGGCGTTCGCGCGCCTCGGCGAAGGTCTCGATCAGCGCCTCGCCCAGGCGGGTCTTGACCTCGCCGTAGCCGATGCCCCCCTCGCGATATCGCCGCTCGACCTCGTCGCGGTCGGCCTCCTTCGCGAACAGCTTGAACAGGCCGAACAGCGGGTCGGCGTCGGGGTCCTTGGGGGCCTCGACGGGGGTGCTGTCGGTCACGAACTTCTTGACCTTCTTCCGGATGACGGCCGGCTCGTCGAAGATCTCGATCGTGTTGCCGTAGCTCTTGGACATCTTCCGCCCGTCGAGCCCCGGGACGACGGCGACGGAGTCCAGGATGTAAGGCTTGGGGAGGCGGAAGACCTCCTTCTTCTTGCCGCCGTAGACGTGGTTGAAGCGCTCGGCCACGTCGCGGGTAATCTCCAGGTGCTGCTTCTGGTCCTGCCCCACCGGGACCAGCTCGGCGTCGTATAGCAGGATGTCGGCCGCCTGGAGGACCGGGTAGGCGAACAGGCCGTGCTCGGCCGGCAGGCCCTGCTGCACCTTGTCCTTGTAGCTGACGCACTTCTCCAGCCACCCCATCGGCGTGACCGACGTGAGGAGCCAGGTCAGCTCGGCCACCTCCGGCACGTCCGACTGGACGAACAGCACCGCGCGGTCCGGGTCCAGCCCCAGCGAGAGCAGGTCGATCAGCACGTCCGACACATACTTGCGCAACGTCGCCGCGTCGCGGACGCTCGTCAGCGCGTGGAAGTCCGCGACGAAGTAGTACGCGTCGTTCCCCTCCTGGAGCGCGACGTACTGGCGGATCGCCCCCAGATAGTTGCCGATGTGCAGCGCGCCCGAAGGCTGAATCCCCGACAGAATCCTCATCGTCCCCTCCTCGACCTCGGGCCGCGTCGCTCACGGCCTCGTGGCCAGTCACTTTATCAGGAACGCCGCGAGGCGGCCATCGAAGGGGTCGCGAGACGCCCCTTTCGGGCCCCGCCAATCCCGGCGTCATCTCCGAAGGAATTCATCAGCAATCCGACATACTAAACGGCGAATCTCTTTGACAGCCCCGGGTCCGCGCGGTAGTTAAGAAGGCGTCACGGCCGCGGAAGTTACCCACGGTCCCTGGCCCTCTCTCCTTAGCTCCGGGCCGTCTCCCGCCTCGTCATGCGGGGGTCGGTGCTCACAACGGTCCATCATCGAGTCATAGCATGCGCGGGGTGCGATCCGTCCCGCCCGAGCGACGCCGCGCGCACGCCGCGTCGGGACGGCGTGCCCCGGGGAGGTGAGCCATTCGTTCGCGCATCATCCGATGGGGGGCGGTCGCGTGCTCGACCGTGATCGCCGCGACGCTGTCGCTGCCGGTCTCGGGGTGCGGGAGCGCCTCCGGGGACGGGCTGAATCGCAAGGCCGTCAGCGGCCGGGTCACGGTCGACGGGACGCCGCTGGCGAAGGGAGTGATCGCCTTCGAGCCGGCGGAAGGCTCCTCCGGCGGGGTCCCCGCGGGGGGGGTCGTCATCGACGGCGCCTACTCGATCGACGCCACGTCCGGCCCGACTCCCGGGAAGTACAAGGTCTCGATCCGATCGGCCCCCACGGTCGCCTCCCCCGCCGAGAAGGCGGCGCCCGGCGCGCCCCCGAGGCGAACCAAGGGCGAGGCCGATTCGATCCCCGCGAAGTACAACACCGCGTCCGAATTGACCGCCGAGGTCGCCGCGAGCGGCGCGACGTCGGCCGACTTCGCGCTCGTCACGAAGTGAATCGTCGGGTCCGCCCTTCCACGTTCCGAGTCCCAGGGAGACTTTCGTCATGAGCTCGCCCCGCCGGAGATCGGGCTTCACGCTGATCGAGCTGCTGGTCGTCATCGCCATCATCGCCGTGCTCATCGCCCTGCTGCTGCCGGCCGTCCAGGCGGCGCGCGAGGCCGCTCGCCGCTCGCAGTGCGTCAACAACCTCAAGCAGATCGGCCTCGGCATGCACAACTACGAGAGCTCCAACGGGGCCTTCCCGCAGGGGATGCGCGGGTGCTGCTGGGGCTCGTGGCTCATCCCCGTCCTGCCGTTCGTCGAGCAGCAGGCCCTGTTCAACTCGTGGAACTCCTCGGGCAACAACAACGCGGCGCTCGCGGCCAGCTACGCCCACGAGGGGCTGTTCCGCTACGCGGGCCCCGCGAACATCACCGTGACCTCGACGCGCGTCAACGCGTACATGTGCCCCAGCGACGGCAACAACACGCGCACCACGGGGATCGCCAACCTCGGGATGAACGTGACGTCGCAGAACTACGTCGTGAACTTCGGCAACACGACCATGCAGCAGAGGGACCTGACCGACAACGGCATCGTCTACAGGTTCCTGGGCGCCCCGTTCGGGGACGTCGGCGCGCCGCTGCCGGACATCGCGGAGGGGGGCGGCCAGGGGGCGACCAACGGCGTCGTCCGGATCTCGGCGATCACCGACGGCCTGAGCAACACCATGATGACGTCGGAGGTCCTCGTCGGGATCTCCGGCGCGACGTATGACCTGCGCGGGTTCTCGCACTGGGCGTACGCCGCCAACTTCTCCGGCTTCCTGCCGCCGAACACCTCGATGCCCGACTGGATGCAGGACGCCGGCTACTGCAACTACCCCGCCAGCAACAACCCGCCGTGCATCGGCGGCCCCTCCAACCAGGTGATCATCGCCGCGCGGAGCCGGCACTCCGGCGGCGTGAACGTCGGCTTCTGCGACGGCTCGGTCAAGTTCATCAAGAACTCCGTCAGCCGCGCGACCTACCAGGCCCTCTCCTCCAGCCAGGGGGGCGAGGTCGTCAGCTCCGACTCCTACTGACCCGAAGGGCCGACGCGCCCCGAGGAATCCCGCCGGCCCGGCCGCGCCCCGCGCGAGCCGGGCCGGCGTCGTTTCGCGGACTCACTCGTCGTCGTCGCCCCCCTTCCCGGCCTTGCGGGCGGGGGCGTCGGGGTCGGGCGCGCGCGGGGTCGGCATCGGGGCGTTGATCGCCTCCCGCCAGGCGACGAGCGCGGCTCGAAGCTCCACGGCGCGGCCGGGCTGATCGGCGGCCAGGTCGTTCCGCTCGCCGGGGTCGTCGCGGAGGTGGTACAGCTCGACCTTGCCGGTCTCGAACCACTCGATCAGCTTCCAGTCGCCGTCGCGGATCGCGCCGGCGGGCGTGGCGCGCCACTGGCCCTTCGAGGCCCCCAGGTAGCCGGGGAAGTGCCAGTAGATGGGCCCGCGATCGGGCTTCCATTCGCCGCCGCTTGTCAGGATCCTCAGGTAGCTGGAGCCGTCCAGCGTCCCCTCGGAGCGGCCGTCGGCCACTTCCAGAAGGGTCGGGTAGAGGTCGACGCTGTTGATGGGCCGGTCGCTGGTCCTGCCGGCGGGGATCTTGCCGGTCCAGCGGAAGATGTAGGGGACGCGGATCCCCCCCTCGTACAGCATGCCCTTGCCGCCGCGGAGCGGGGCGTTGTCGGTGATCTCCTTGCCGACCTTGATCCCCTCGCGGGAGTAGCCGCCGACGCCGCCGTTGTCGCTGGTGAAGATGACCAGGGTGTCGTCGCCGAGGCCCATGTCGTCGATGGCCTTGAGCACCCGGCCGACGCTCTCGTCGACGCTGGCGATCATCGCGGCGTAGGTCGGGTCGTGATGCCCCCCCTCGGGCCTCGTCCCGACGAACCGCGCGACCATCTCCGGCTTGGCCTCGTGGGGCGCGTGGACGGCGTAGTGGTGCAGTTGCAGATAGAAGGGCCGGTCCTTGTGGCGCGCGATGAAGTCGACGGCCTTGTCGGTGAGGAAGTCGGCGAGGTACTGCCCTTCGGGGTGGTCGACCTCGGGGATGGTGTCGAAGTCGAAGTGCTTGCCCATCGAGACGATCGCCTCGTCGAACCCGCGCTTCAGGGGATGATGCGCCTCGTCCTGCCCCAGGTGCCACTTGCCGAAGTGCCCGGTGACGTAGCCGGCGTCGCGGAGGGCCTGGCCCAGCGCGCGGATATCCAGGGGGAGCTTGCCGACGTTGTCGACCGGTCGCAGCGGCCGGGTCCGCCAGGCGAATCGTTCGATCGAGCCGACGGTGTAGACGCCGGTGCGCGGGCCGTACTGGCCGCTCATGAGCGCCGCGCGGGTGGGCTGGCAGTTCGGGCCGCAGGAGTAGCCGTCGGTGAATCGCAGGCCCTCGGCGGCCATCCTGTCGACGTTCGGGGTGCGGTAGAACCGGCTTCCCTGGCAGGCGAGGTCCGTGTAGCCCAGGTCGTCGGCCAGGATGAAGACGACGTTCGGCTTGCGGGCCTCCGCCGCCCCGGCCGCCGCCGCCCCCGCCAGGGCGGACGCCGCCGCCAGCAGCCCCAAGGATCGCATCAGGTTACGCATCGTCGCCGGTCCCCCTCGATTCCAATCGTTGAAACGCGACGAAATATAGAGAGCCTCGTCCGGAGCGGTCAAGACGCCGCGCGGGGCGGATTGGCGGCGGGGCCTCCGCGCGGTAGGATCGGCGGTCGGACCGTGGCGTGAAGGAGGACGGGCGATCGGCCTCGGGCCGGGCGCCCCGCCGGCGAGGGAGGGTGGCGATGACGACCCAGACTTACGAGGACGAAGGGCTCCGGTTCGAGTACCCGCCCGACTGGGTGCTGGAGGAGACCGACGCGGGGGATGTGAGGACGGTCGCGGTGCAGGCGCCCGACGGCCTGGGCTTCGCCGTGATCCAGACCGACGACTCGCGGCCCGACCCGGAGGAGATCGCCGGCGCCGCCCTCCAGGCCATGCGCGACGACTATCCGGAGCTTGACGCCCGCCCCGTGCTGGAGACGATCAACGACCACGCCGCGACCGGCCACGACCTGGACTTCATGGCGCTCGACATGTCCAACTCGGCGTCGATCCGCTGCTTCCGCACGCCGAGGCGCACGGTCCTGGTGCTGGGCCAGTGGTCGGACCTGGGCGACGCCGGCCTGCCCAACCGGGTCCTGGACGTCGTGAGGTCGATCGAGGAGACCGAGTAACCCCCCGTCCCCTCCCCCCCGCGCCACCCGCGCCAGGGCCGATCACCGCGCGGGGCCTCCTCCTCGCGCTTCCGCCCCATTCCGGCGCCCTCGGCACGCCCGCGAGGACCGGAGCGGCGGTCGGATTCCCGCGCCGTTGCGGCCGTCGACGCCCCGCCCTCCTCGCCGATGAGGAGGACGACGGACACGATCGATGACATCGCCCCTTGACCAAGGACGGTCGTCGGCATGACGGCGAAGACGGCCCCGCGCGCGGCCTGCGCGCTGCTGCTGGCCCTGGCGGGCGTCGCCGCCTGCTGGGCCGGATCCACGAACGACCAGAAGGCCGAAGCGCTGGCGCTCCAGCGCGCCGGGCGGTACGCCGAGGCCGTCGAGCGGCTAGACGCCGTCATCGGCCGCCATCCCAACGACGTCGAGGCCCTCTCCCGGCGCGGCGGTGCCTACCTGCGCCTCGGCCGCCCGTCGAAGGCGCTGGCCGACTTCGACCGCGTCGTCGCCCGCGACCCGATGGGGGCGGCCGCCTGGACGGACCGCGGCGTCGCGCTCATGATGCTGGGCCGGCTCGACGAGGCGGAGGCCGCGTTCATCCGGTCGATCCGCCTGTGGGACATCCCCCTGAACGGGGCCCGCGGCCTGGGCGGCGACGGCCGCGACTCCGCGCGCGAGGCCCACGCCACGGCCTATGCCGGGCTCGCCCAGGTCCACCACCGGCTGAACCGCCACGAGGACGCGCTCGCCGAGTACGACAAGGCGATCGGCATCGACCCGAGCGACCCCAACAGCCGCATCGGCCGGGGCGACGTCCACCGGGCGCTCGGCGACCTCCCCCGCGCGCTGGCGGATCTGGACGAGGCCGTCCGGCTCGGCCCGGACCTCCCCCGGGCCTACGCCAGTCGCGGCCGGCTCCTGGAGGACATGAAGGAGGACGCCCGCGCGGAGCGGGACTACTCCCAGGCGATCGCGGTGGACCCGAACTACGCGTTCGCCTATCGCCTGCGCGGGGCGATCCGCTCGCGGACGGGCCGGAACGAGGAGGCGCTGGCGGACTTCGAGGCGGTCGGCCGCATACGCCCCGACGACGCCGAAAACCTCAAGGATCGCGGCGGCGTCCTGGTCCGCATGAACCGCAACGAGGAGGCGGTGGCCGAGCTGGACCGCGCGCTGGCGATCGACCCGAAGAGCGCCAGGGCCTACCAGAACCGGGGCGCGGCGTACAACAACCTGCGGCGATACGCGGACGCCGTGGCCGACCTGAACCGGGCCATCGACCTCGAACCGGAGAACGCCGGGGCGCGGACGAACTGCGGCCTGGCCCTGTTCATGCTGGGCGAGTACGAACGGTCGCTGGAAGACCTGGGGGCGGCGGTGAAACTCGCCCCCGGCAACGCGGTGGTCCACCTCAACCGTGGGAACGTCCTCGCGAAGCTCGGCTTCCGCGAGCAGGCGCTGGCGGACTACCGCGCCGCGGAGGAGGCCGACCCGCGGCTGCTCGCCTCGCTGGGCGGCATCCCCGCGGTGCTGTCCGAGATGACCCGCGACCGCATGGCGATCCGAAGCCCCGAGCCGCGGCCCGACGCCCGCGCCGAGGCCGACGCGCGCCTGGGCGAGGGCCGATCGTTCCAGGCGTCCGGCGACTGGCCCCGCGCCCTCGAGGCGTTCGATCGGGCCGTCGCCGCCGACCCGCGCCGGGCCGACGCGTACCTCGCGCGGGGATGGTCGCGCCTCTGCGCCGACGTGGACGGCGCGGAGACCGACGCCCGCGCGTTCCTGAACCTGGCCGGCTGGGGGGACGCGGCGGCCCCGTACATGGCGATCCTCGGCGTCCTGGCCGAACGCCGCGCGGGGCGCGAGCCGGCCGCCTACGCCTTCCTGGAGGAGGCGCTGGCGAGGCTTCCCCGGACGGACGCCTGGCCCCGCCCCGCCCTGCTCCACCTCAACGGCGACCTCTCCGCGGCCGACCTGATCGCCGCCGCCGGGGGCGACGTCCAGCGCGTGGAGGCCCACGCCTTCGCCGCGCTCACCCGCCTTCGCGAGCGCAAGTCGGCCGAGGCCCGCGAGCACCTGACCT
This sequence comes from Paludisphaera sp., assembly GCF_037189885.1. NCBI lineage: Bacteria > Pseudomonadati > Planctomycetota > Planctomycetia > Isosphaerales > Isosphaeraceae > Paludisphaera > Paludisphaera sp. The sequence continues at coordinate 152,758 of NZ_JBBCIR010000004.1, read as the reverse complement.
GGGTCCGCGACCACGCCGTCGACCGCTCGATCGCCGCCGACCTCGCCCGCGCGACCCTCGCGAGGCTGGACGAGGCGGACCGCATCGCCCGCAAACCCTGACTAACCATCACCCGGGAGCGATCCCGGGGCCGATCCGGCTGGCGGCCCCCCCCCGCCTCGCCGATGAAACGAGGCAACCGAGCTAGACGCCCGCCCGTCTCCTCCGGGCCGCGGACCGCCCCTCGTGCCGGGGTCGATTCGACTCAAGGGCGCGACGCCGGCCCTGGCGGCCCGCTCGATCCACACGGACGTGGATCTACCCCGATGTGGGGACGGCCCGTCGTCTCCGAGGACGGATACATAAGCTCATGAAAGACCATCCGGGACTGGATCGCCCGCCTGGCGATCGCGACAACGCCGTGGGGCTCGCGAGGTTCGTCCTCTCCAGCATGGTGGTCCTGTCGCACTCGTTCCACCTCTTCGTCCGTTCCCTCCAGGACGACCCGCTGGTGGGCCTGACTCACGGCCAGTACACGCTGGGGCGGGTGGCCGTGGACGCCTTCTTCGTCCTGAGCGGCTTCCTGGTCGCCCGGAGCTGGGCAGGCTCGCGCGGCCTGGGAGACTTCCTGGTCCGTCGGGCGACGCGGATCTACCCGGGGTTCCTCGTGGCGGTGCTGTTCACCAGCCTCGTCGCGGCCCCCTGGCTGGCGGCGCGGGGGGGGATGCCCAGGCCGGTGGTCCCCTCGTGGGCCGAGCTGCTCCTGCCGGCGCTGGTGCTGTCGTATCCGGAGCTGGCGGCGAACGGGTCGGTCTGGGTCCTCAGCTACGACTTCTATTACTATCTGCTGCTGGCCGCGATCGGCTGGTCGGGGCTGCTGGCCAGGCGCTGGCCGGTGCTGGCGATCTGGGCCGCGTCGTGGGGGGTCTACGCTTACTGGTTCACCAGCGGGGTGGAGATGGGGATGTACAACCAGCATCCCCGGCTGCTGACCTGCTTCCTCTCCGGCGCCGTGGCCTTCGCCTTCCGGGGCGTGATCCCGCTGCGATGGCCGCTGTTCGTGGCGTCCATCCTGGTGCTGGGGCTGTTCGCGGCGGGCTGGCTGCCGTACCGCGTGTGGCCGTACCGGGTCATGTCGCTGGTCTTCCCGATCGTCGGGGCGTACGCGACCCTCTTCATCTGTTTCCGCCCCGGCGCCATCGCGGGGAAGCTGGGGAAGCTCGGCGACTGCTCCTACGGGCTGTTCCTCTACGCCTACCCGATCCAGCTCATCGTGGTGACCGCCTATCGGCCCAAGCTCACCCCCTACACGCACTTCCTGATCTCGTGGGGGCTGGCGATCGTGGCGGCGAGGCTCAGCATGCGGCTGATCGAGCGGCCCGCCATGAAGCTCGGCCGTCGCGAACGCACCAAGCCTCGCGAGGTCCCCGCGCCCCACTTCCGGCCGGCGGCCGAGCCCGCCGCGGTCGTCGGCGGCGGGTGACTCAGGCGTCGCCCTCCCCCGCGATGGGGCCGGCCGTCCAGGCCAGGACCACCTGGTCGACGGTGATGTCCGACTTGCGGGGGGTCAGCTCCAGGGGGACGAGCTGGAGCAGCTCGGGGCCGCGTACGGCCTTGATATGCTCCAGCTCGGCGTGGAACTCGGTCTCCAGGTCGACGTACTCCTCCTGGAGCTTCCTAAGCCGATCCTGGGCCGCGCCGATCTGGCCCCGATCGCGGGCGGCCTTGCTGGCGGCCTTGGCGGCGGCGCCGGCCTTGGCGACGTTCGTCTTCGACCAGGTCTTGCGGCCGGTCAGGGCCCCGAGGACCGACGTGCCGAAGGAGACGACCGCGTCCAGGCTCGACTGCGAGGCCTCCGCCCGCTCCTTCTCCAACGCCTCGTGGGCGGCGGCCAGCTTCTTCTCCAGCGCCACGCGCCGGGGGCCGAACTGGGAGCGCAGCTTCTCGACCTCGGCGTCGCGGCGCTCGCGGGCGGCCTGGGCGAGCCGGGCGCGGAAGTCGCGAGCGGTCTCCTCCGGTCGGCCGAACGCCTTCAGCTCCGGGCAGGTCCAGATGGTCAGCCGTCGCTCGCGATACAGGTAGTTCTTGAGCGACCTCGTCCAGTCCGCGTAGCTCCTGGCCCGCGCCATCGCCGCGGGGAGCGGCGCGAACGAGGCGTCGGGCGCGGGCGACCTGTCGAGCACGGGGATCCGTTCGGTCATGTGCCTCCCCTCGTGCCAGACGTCGGCCGGGGCCTCGTCGCCGATGGGGCGCTGCACGGCCAGCATCTCCCAGTAGTCGACGCCCGCCTTCTTGTCGACGTAATGCAGCCGGGCGACCCCCAGCAGCGTCGGCCGATACGTCGGCGACGCGCCCACCTCGGGCGAGGCCACGAAGAACTCGGGGACGTCGGGGGGGACCACGGGGCGACGGCCGGAGTTGGTCGACGTGGGCTTTGGCGTCGGCGGCCGATTGGCGGCCTCCGGCGTGGGGGCCGTCGGCTCGGGCTCGTCGGCCTCGTCCGGGTGGGTCGGCGCGGGGGGGGCGGGGGTGGTGGCTGCGGCGGGGTCCCTGGGAGCGAGGGCGGCGGCGCGGGCGGCCTTCCTCGGCGCCATCAGCGCGTCGATCTGGTCGCGGTTGAGGGGGCCCCGCAGGTAGGAGAGCGCCCAACGGCTCTCGAAGACGACGGGCTGGGCCTCGTGGACGTTGTTCAGCAGGAAGACGCGCTTGCCCAGCGAGGAGAGGATCCTGTCCATCGTCTCGCGGTCGAAGCTCGCGCCGGCGGCGGCCGAGACGCCCTCCAGGCCTTCGAGCACGCGATCCTTGTCGCGCTTGGTCTGGAGCCGGCCGAGGAACCACGTCCCGCAGTTGGAGAGGCCCTTGTAGTCCAGGTCGACCGGATTCTGCGTCGCCAGCACGACCCCGACGCCGAACGCCCGCGCCTGCTTCAACAGCGTGAGCATGGGCTTCTTCGTGGGGGGGTTCGCCGTGGGGGGGAAGTAGCCGAAGATTTCGTCCATGTAAAGGATGGCGCGGAGGCTGGACGTCCCCGGCTGCGACCGGACCCAGGAGAGGATCTCGTTCAGCAGGATGGTGACGAAGAACATCCGCTCGGCGTCGCCCAGGTGGGCGATCGAGAGGACGGAGATCCGCGGCTTCCCCTCGGGTGTGTACAGCAGCGCCCCGACGTCCAGCGGCTCCCCTTCCATCCAGGCGGCGAACCCCGGTGAGGCCATCAGGTTGTTCAGCCGCACCGCCAGGGCGAATCGCTCCTTGGCCGGGTAGAACGTCTCCAGGCCGATGACGCCGACCTTCTCGAACGGCGGCGACTGGATGCCGTGGATCAGGTCGGTCAGGTCGAGGTCGCGGCCCTGCTTCCAGGAGTGATCGAGGAGATTCGAGAGGAGGATGTGCTCGCGGCCCCCCATCGGATCCGAGTCGACGCCCAGCAGGGCGAGCAGGCCGGAGACGGCCGAGGTGATCCGGTCGCGATAGGTCTCCGCCTGTTCCAGCACGGCGGGCGTCGGCGCGGCGAACGAGCGGAGGACGGTGAGCGGCAGGCCGGCGGAGCCGCCGGGGGTGTAGATGGCCATGTCGGCCGAGTCCATCAGCCGCTGGATGCGCGCCCCGTCCTGGCCCCACCCCGCCAGGCCGTCGCGCCAGTTCTCGGCGGTCTTCTCGGCGAACGCCTCGCGATCCATCCCCCGGCGTTGGGCCTCGTCGGGGTCGACCCAGGCGAGGAAGTCCTCGCCCCGGAGCTGGGGGAAGGTGAGCAGGATGTTGCCGATGTCCCCCTTGGGGTCCACGGCGATGACGGGGATGCCGTCGATCGCGGCCTCTTCCAGCAGGTCGATGCAGAGGCCCGTCTTGCCGCTGCCCGTCATCCCCACGCAGACCGCGTGCGTCGTCAGCTGTCTCGAGTCGTACAGCACCAGGTCGGAGGTCGTCGTCCGCTCCTGGACGTCATGCTCCTTGCCGAGATAGAAAACCCCGAGCTTCTCGAAATCCTCGTTCTTCATGAAACGGATCCCGCCCCGGCGCTGGTGGTTCGATCGATCGACAAGCTTGCGCGGCCCCGACGAACGACCGGCCCGCGCCGCTACTATCTTACACGCCTCGCGCCGGGCCGCCACGCCGCGGGCGAGGCTTCGACCCCACGCCGTGCGACCTCCCCGAAGTTGGCTTCGTTCGTCGTCGCGCGCCCTCCTCGTTTCCCGACCTAAACCCCTGCCTCACAACATCTTCGCGGCGACATCGAGTTGGCTTCGTTCGTCATTTTCGAAGTGGTTTTCTCGCCTCTCATGGTGGGCGTCCCACGGCCGAGTTCCGCGCGTCGAGAGCGGCCGAGATCGGTCCAGGCCACGGCGTTCGAGGCTCCCTACGATCCGGCATTCGCGGGCGGCCTCGCGGGGCTGGCGGATCGTCGAGGATCGCGCGAGACGGAGTCTCGCATAGGGTAGTGCGCTACAAATCGAGGTTCGAAACCACGGTGTGTCCGAATTTCCTGGCTGGATTCAGGGAGCGAGCGGCTTATGTCCTTGCGCTGATTGCCGTTACGAGGGATGACCGGCCTCGATCCTTTCAGGAGGCGAGGTGACACGCCGCGGTCGACGAGCGGGTTGGGCGCGAGTCATGCAGGGGGAATGTTGCTTGACGTGTGAACAGGGACCGATCGACCGGCGTACCACGGTAATGCCGTCCACGATCCCGCGATTTCGCGGACTGGGTGGAGGCCCGGCGCGGACGAGGTGTCGGGTTTGCCGGGCTGGGCTACGTCCCGGCCCGCGGGGACTTCCCGCCCCTGACTCTTGCCTATGATTAAGCCTGCTGGGCGCGTCCTCGACGGAACGCCGGCCGGGCATGGTCCGATATTCCTGGAGGATGGGTGGATCAACCGACGATCGCACCGGCCCCCTCGGCCGGGCATGAGACGGATATGGGTTGGCGATTCGACGACACCTATGCCCGGCTTCCCGAGCGGCTGTTCGTGGAGGTCAAGCCGGCGCGGGTGAGGGAGCCGAAGGTGTCGGTCCTCAATCACGGGCTGGCGGGCGAACTCGGGCTGGATCTGGACTCCGTCTCGCCGGAGGCCGCCGCGGCGGTGTTCGCCGGGCAGGAGTTTCCGGCCGGGGCGAGGCCGATCGCGCAGGCCTACGCCGGCCACCAGTTCGGCCACTTCACCATGCTCGGCGACGGCCGCGCCATCCTGCTGGGGGAGCATCGCGCCCCCTCGGGTCGGCTCGTCGACGTCCAGTTCAAGGGGTCGGGCCGGACGCGGTTCTCCCGCGGCGGCGACGGCCGCGCGGCGCTCGGGCCGATGCTCCGCGAGTACATCGTGAGCGAGGCCATCGCCGCCCTGGGCATCCCCACCACGCGGAGCCTGGCGGTCGTCACCACCGGCGAGCCGGTCTATCGCGAGACGATCCGGCGCGGGGCGATCCTCACGCGCGTGGCCGCCAGCCACCTGCGCGTCGGCACGTTCCAGTTCGCGGCGGCGCTGGGCGAGGACCACATCCTGAAGGCGCTCGCCGACTACGCCATCGATCGACACTACCCCGAGGCGGCCGACGCCCCCGCGAAGTACCTCGGGTTCCTGCGGGCCGTCGCCGACCGCCAGGCCGCGCTGATCGCCCGCTGGCAGCATATCGGGTTCATTCACGGGGTCATGAACACCGACAACATGGCGATCTCCGGCGAGACCATCGACTACGGCCCCTTCGCGTTCATGAACGCCTACGACCCGGCCACCGTGTTCAGCTCGATCGACCGCCAGGGCCGGTACGCTTACGGCAACCAGCCCGCCATCGCCCAGTGGAACCTGGCCCGGCTCGCGGAGTCCCTGCTGCCGCTGCTGGACCCCGACCAGGAGAAGGCCGTCGCGATCGCCACGGAAGTCCTGGAGGAGTTCGCGTCCCGGTTCGAAGCCTACTGGCTGGCCGGGATGCGGACCAAGCTTGGGCTGCGAACGGACGAGGCGGCCGACGCCGAGCTGGTCCAATCGCTCCTCACCTGGATGCACGAATCCGGGGCCGACTGGACGAACACGTTCCGCGAACTGTCGGCGGAAGACCTCCCGGCCGGCGACCCCTACCAGGATCCTGGATTCCGGGACTGGCACGCGCGATGGCTGGAACGGCTCGGCCGCGAGGGCCGGCCCCGCGCGGAGGTCGCCGACCTGATGCGGAGCGTCAACCCGGCCGTCATCCCGCGCAACCATCGCGTCGAGGAAGCCCTCGCCGCCGCCGAGGAGCGCGACGACCTGTCGCCGCTGCGCGACCTCCTGGCGGCGCTTGCGTCCCCGTACGAGGATCGGCCCGAACTGGCCCGCTATCAGCAACCGCCCGAGGACGAGCGCGGCTACCGCACATTCTGCGGGACGTGATCCGTCGGCTCGCGCGTCGCGCGTCCATGCCTTCCAAGATCCGGGTGCCCGCGGCGAATGGCCCCCATCGGATCGAGTCAGATCGTCGGCCGCGTCGCGTCCCGTTCGCGAGGCTCGGCCGAATCTCGATGGGCTCTTGAAGGGGAGGGCGCGCCGTGAGTCTCTGGAAAGGCATCATGCGCGGGGCGAAGGCGCTCACGGGGGGTGGCGAGGCGCTTCCATACATCGCCGGCGGGGTCGCGGTGGCCTGCCCCCACTGCCGCGGCGACCGATTCCTCAAGGCACAAGCCCTCCGGAACACCGTCGGCATGACGTTCCTCAACCTGGACTGGGCCGACAAGAGCGCCATCACCCTGACCTGCGACCGTTGCGGCCTGATCCAGTGGTTCGCCCGAGAACCGCGACGAACCGCGTCCGGCGCCAAGCCCGACCGCGAATGGTCGGACTAGCGACCGCGGCCGATATTGCCTAATTCCTATCGAGAACGTACGATATCCAGGGGAAGTCACGGCCGCGCGAGGCGACCCCCCCCGCCACGATGGATTGGAAACGACCCGGGACGACATGCACGCCGACATCGATAGTCCGCTGAATTTCGGCCTCTCCTTCTACGACATCCACACCAGGGACGGCCTGGTCCGGCTCGACGCCGAGTTCCTGTCCGACCTGCGCGACCGAGCGCCGGCGCTGTGCGAGGCGCTGGTGGCCGCGCGTCGGGATCCGTCGTGTCTGGCGCCCAAGGCGGCGTCGGAGCTGATGATCGAGCTGGGGCCCTACGTCGAGGATTTCGTCGGCCGGCTGTTCGGGGTCGAGGCGGAACTGACGGCGTTGCAGGCCCGGCATGACGCCCTGGCCCCCCTGCGCGCGGTGAAGCGGAAGTTCGTCCAGCGCCGGCTGGCGGGCAAGACGGTCGAGCAGGCGAAGGCGATCGACGCCGCGAAGGTCTCATCGGAGCTGGAAGCCTTCCTCCTGGGGCCGATCACCGACGAGACGTTCGCCAGGCACGTCGAACGCTGGCTGGAGGACGAGGCCGGCAACGCCGAGCAGCTCCAACTGGCGGCCGACTACGCCGTGTGGGCCGTCCTGACCCCGGAGGGACAGGCCAGGCACCCGTCGAACGTCGTGTTCGGCGTCCCGCACAAGCTCGACGTCCTCCACCTGGTGCCGCACGCCGAGCGCTCGGAGGGGGGCTTCACGCAGTTCGTCGCCCAGCCCGGCCACCTGCGGCATCGCGACGGCTTCAGCCTGACCGACCCGGGGACGGACCTCGCCGGGGCGCTCGACCAGTCCGGCTACTGCATCAAGTGCCACAACCAGGGGAAGGACTCCTGCTCCACCGGCCTCCGCGAGAAGACCGGCGCGTTCAAGAAGAGCGTCTTCGGCGTCACCCTCGCCGGCTGCCCGCTGTCCGAGAAGATCTCGGAGATGCACGCGCTGAAGGGCCAGGGGAACCCCATCGCCGCGCTGGCCGCCGTGACCGTCGACAACCCCATGTGCGCCGGCACCGGACACCGCATCTGCAACGACTGCATGAAGTCGTGCATCTATCAGAAGCAGGAGCCCGTCGACACGCCCCAGGTGGAGACGCGGACGCTCAAGGACGTGCTGGAACTCCCGTGGGGGTTCGAGATCTATGGATTGCTCACGCGCTGGAACCCGCTGAACTTCGAGCGGCCGTATCCGCGCGAGGCGAGCGGGCGGAAGGTGCTGGTGGTGGGGCTGGGCCCGGCGGGCTACACGCTGGCGCACCACCTGATGAACGACGGCCACGCGGTCGTCGCGGTCGACGGCCTGAAGATCGAGCCGCTGCCGGAGGAGCTGTCGGGGGTCGACGCCTTCGGGGCGCGGGCGCCGTTCCGGCCGATCCGCGACGTGACGACGATCTACGAGCCGCTGGACCGCCGGGCGATGGCGGGCTTCGGCGGCGTGGCGGAGTACGGCATCACGGTCCGCTGGAACAAGAACTTCCTGAAGGTGATCCGCCTGCTGCTGGAGCGTCGCGCCGAGTTCGCGATGTTCGGCGGCGTGCGGTTCGGCGGGACGCTGACGGTCGACGACGCCTTCGCGATGGGCTTCGACCACATCGCGCTCTGCATGGGCGCCGGCCGGCCGACGGTCATCCCGATGAAGAACGGCCTGGCGCGGGGCGTGCGGCAGGCGTCCGACTTCCTGATGGCCCTGCAGCTCACCGGCGCGGCCAAGGCCGCCTCGCTGGCGAACCTCCAGATCCGCATGCCGATCGTCGTCATCGGCGGCGGCCTGACGGCCATCGACACCGCGACGGAATCGCTGGCGTACTACGTCGTCCAGGTGGAGAAGTTCCTCGACCGCCACGAGGAGCTGGTCCGCGCCAACGGCGAGGACCACGTCCGGTCGAAGTGGGTCGGCGACGAGGCGGAGGTCGCGGCGGAGTTCCTGGCCCACGGCCGCGCGATCCGCGCCGAGCGCAAGGCCGCCGCGGCCGAGGGGCGCTCGCCGAACTTCCTCGACCTGCTGGATTCGTGGGGGGGCGTGACCCTCGCCTACCGCCGCCGGATGGTCGACTCGCCCAGCTACACCCTCAACCACGAGGAGATCACCAAGGCGCTGGAGGAAGGCATCCGGTTCGCGGAACTCCTCGTCCCGGAGGAGGTCGAGCTGGACGCCGGCGGCGCGGCGAAGGCCCTGCGATTCAAGCGGCAGGCGTTCGACGAGGGGACGGGGATGCTCGCCTCCGCCGGCGAGGTGACGCTGCCGGCGCGGACGATCCTGGTGGCCGCCGGGACGCAGCCGAACACCGTCCTGGCGCGCGAGGACGAGTCGAACGTGGTGGTCGACGGCCGCTACTTCCGCGCGGTCGACGAGGAGGGGAACCCGGTCGCGCCGGAGAAGGTGGCGAAGCCGTCGGAGGTCCGCGTGCTGATGTCCACGCGGCCGGACGGCCGGTCGATGAGCTTCTTCGGCGACCTGCACCCCTCGTTCGCCGGCAACGTCGTGAAGGCGATGGCGAGCGCCAAGCAGGGCTACCCGGTGGTCTCGCGGATGCTCGGGCGGGCGGAGCCGACCGGCCCCTCGCCGTCGGAGCTGGTCGACCGGCTCAACGACGAGCTGCGGTCGGTGGTCCACGAGGTTGTCCGGCTGACGCCGAACATCGTGGAGGTGGTCGTCCGCGCGCCGATCGCGGCGAGGGCGTTCCACCCCGGCCAGTTCTACCGGCTCCAGAACTTCGAGGCGCTCGCGGCGCGTTCCGGCGCCACAACGCTGGCGATGGAGGGCCTGGCGCTGACCGGCGCGTCGGTCGACCGCGAGGCCGGGCTGCTGTCGATGATCGTGCTGGAGATGGGGGGGTCGTCGGACCTCTGCGCCCTGCTGAGCCCCGGCGAGCCCGTCTGCCTGATGGGCCCGACCGGGACGGCCACGGAGACCCCCGGCGGCGAGACGGTGCTGCTGGCCGGCGGCGGGCTGGGCAACGCGGTGCTGTTCTCGATCGGCCAGGCGCTGCGGGCGGTGGGCTCGCGGGTGCTGTACTTCGCCGGCTACAAGAAGATGATCGACCGCTACAAGGTCGAGGAGATCGAGGCGGCTGCCGACGTGATCGTCTGGTGCTGCGACGAGGCGCCGGGCTTCACGCCGGGCCGGGCCCAGGACCGCGCGTTCGTCGGCAACATCGTCGCGGCGATGGTCGCCTACGCGAGCGGCGAGCTGGGCGAGCCCGAGATCTCGATGGAGCAGGTCGACCGCCTCGTGGTCATCGGGTCGGACGGCATGATGAACGGCGTGCAGAAGGCGCGACACACCGTGCTGGCGCCGTTCCTCCGGCCCCGGCACCGGGCCATCGGCAGCATCAACTCGCCGATGCAGTGCATGATGAAGGAGATCTGCGCCCAGTGCCTCCAGACGCACCGTGACCCGGAGACGGGCAAGGAGACCGTGGTCTTCTCGTGCTCCAACCAGGACCAGCCGCTCGACCACGTCGCCTTCGACGCCCTGCGGGGCCGGCTGTCGCAGAACTCGGTGCAGGAGAAGCTGACGAAGCTGTGGATCGACGAGTGCCTGCACGGGCTCGGCCGCCGCATCCGCAAGCCGCCCATCCCGGTCGAGGCCGCCGCGACCGGGGCGAATTGACCCGATCGATCGACCCCGGCGTCCCGGGGCGCGGCTCGTCGGCCGCGCCCCCGGCGCTCGGGGGTTTAGCGACCCGCCGTCAAGCCGTGCCGTCGATCTTCTTCCGCACGCGGTCGAGGTAGCGGTCGATCATGTGGGCGTCGATCCGGCCGTGGACGGCGTCCCAGATCTCGTCGAGGATGCCGGCCTGGAGCATCGCGTCGGCCGCCGCGCCGGCGGTCTGCTTGAGGGAGTCCAGGGCCGAGGCGGCGGCGGGGTCGTCGCGGAGCGAGAACTCGGCCGGGCAGTGGACGTAGGCGTTGGTCGCCAGGCTCACCGAGGGGAGCAGCGGCACCGGGTCCTCGAAGTTGACGTAGCGCGCGATCCGATCGCCGAACTGCTTCTCGAAGGCCGACGCCGCGGCGTCGTTGCCGATCATCGGGGCGCCGAAGGTGACGACCTGGTCGACCGCCAGGAAGTTGCGTTCGAACCGCCACGCCGCCAGCAGCGCGAGCGCCCCGCCCAGGCTGTGGCCCGTGACCCAGAGGGGGCGCTCGCCCTGGCGCATGGCCTCCTCGACGGCGACGAGCATCGGCGTCCAGATCACGTCGAGCGCCGCCATGAAGCCGCGATGGAACCGGGCGCCGACCCCCGCCGCGGCGAAGTCGGTGCCGATCCGCCCCTCCGGGAGGACGAGGTAGTTGCTGGCGTTGGTGAGCAGCCAGTCCTTGAAGCCGTCCAGGCTGGAGGGGGTCTGCGAGCCGCGGAAGGCGACGAGGATCACCTCCGGGGAGTGGGCGACGTAGACCTGGGTGTTCTCGGCCGAGATGAGCCGGGCGTCCAGGCCCAGCCGGTCGCGGAACCCCGCCGGCCCATCGGGCTCGGGGAGGTAGGCGAGGGAGCACGCCTCGCCGAGCAGCAGGACGTTGCGAGGGTCGTCGCGTCGGGACACGTCGAGCTTCGTGGTCATGGCTTCGCTCCTCGGGCGCGGACTGGCCGCGCCAGGCTACTTCATGGCCCGACGGCCGGGCTTCGCGGCGCGCCAGTCGGCGACGGTCTCGTCGGCCACGGCGGTCCCGGAGAGGTCGAGCCGCGTGAGCGACTCCTTCCCCGCCAGCGAGTCCCGGAAGCCCGCGTCGGTGATCCTCGTGTTCCCCAACCGCAGGGACGTCAGCGCCGGCAGGTCGCGCAAGACCTTCAGCCCCTCGTCCGTGACCTTCGTGCCGCCGAGGTCCAGCTCGCGGAGGCGGTCGAAGCCCTTGAGGCGGGCCACCACGGCGTCGTCGACGTCCGGGTTCGCCATCTGGAGCACGACGGCGTCGGACTTGGAGCCGAGGAAGCCGTAGTCCTGGCGGTCCCAGCCGGTCAGGGTCAGGTGGCGCTCGCCGTCGACGACGCGCTCGCGAGGGCCGAGGTCGATCGGCACCAGCCGCGTGTACAGCGGGGGCGTCGCCGTCAGCGCGACGCCGATCGCCAGCACGGCCGCGGGGAGCCAGGCGGAGCGGCCCTTCTTCAGCACGTAGACCGGGGCCAGCGGCGGGAAGGCGAGGATCCCCGCGCCCCACCACGCCGATTCCCCGAACGCCCTCGCCGCGATCCAGGACCAGCCGATCGCCATCAGGGCGAAGCCGGCCAGCATCATCTGTAAGCCGTACAGCTCGACCATGCGCCTCGCGATCCCGGGAGGAAGCGGGCGCGTCGACGCGCCCGGGCTCATCTTACTCGGCGGAGACGGCCGTCAGGTAGGCGATGATGTCGCGAATCCTCCCCTCCCCCAGCGCGGGGAGGAGGCCGACGGGCATGATGGACGTGCTCGCGGGGCGGAGTTGCTCGACCTCGTCGCGGGGGAAGGCGACGGACTTGGCCTCGGTGTCGATGACGCGGATCGCGTCGGGCCCCTCGGCTCGGACGACCCCGGCGGCCACGCGGCCGTCATGGAGCGAGACCGTGTAGGTGACGTAATCCGGCGTGATGTGCTCGCTGGGCGCGGCGATGCTCCGATACAGGTGCTCGGCCCCCTTGCGGCCGATCGTCGTCAGGTCGGGGCCGACGCGGTCCCCCCTGCCCTTCACGACGTGGCACTGCGAGCAGAGGGCTTCCTTGCTGAAGAACGCCTCCTCGCCGCGCTTCGGATCGCCGCCGGTCAGGTCGGGAATCTCCATCGGGGCCGGTCGCGCGGAGGCGAGGCCCGCGGAGACCCAGGGCGGCAGGTACGCCTCGGCCGCCAGCTCCCGCCCGTCCGCCGTCAGCTTGACGGAAGGCGCCGGCGAGTCGGGGCCGGTGCGGAGCGTGAGGGAGAAGAAGGCGGGCCGGGGGCCGTCGTCGATCGTGAATCTCGCGACCCAGCGGCCGTCGCCCGACTTCGCGACGCCCCCCTCGGGCTCGCCGTCGCCGAGCAGGCATTCGACGATCTCGGCCGTCGACTCGACGGTCGCGACGACCTTCCCCGCGGGGAGGTCGATCTGGGCATCGAGCCGCAGCAGGCCGGGCTTCGCGAGGTCCGGCAGGCGCCGGGCGTGCTCGGCCGAGATCGCGGCGAGCTCGCGGAAGCCGGCGGGGTCGGGCGTGGGCAGCCACGAGGACCACGAAGGGTCGGCGTACGGGTCGTCGCCGTCGATCCTCGCGACTTCCACGCCGCGGAGGTTGTAGCCGAGGGGGCCGCCGGGCGCGATGGGGCCGAGGTCCAGGACGTACCGCGCCGGTCGCGGCTGGGGGTCGACGGCGAGGCGGAGCGTCCGGCCGTCGTCCTCCGCGACGGCGCCGGCGACGTGGAGCGTCCCCAGCGGCTCGGCCGTCGCCTCCTCGGCCCCTTCCTCGAAATAGGGGATGGAGCGGCCGACGAGCCCGGCGACGGCCGCGGCTTCGGCCGGCTTCGGCAGCGCGACGACGACGTCGAGCGGGCCCGGGGCCCACGCGGTCGCCTCGCCCGAGGGGGGCGGCGCGGCGGCGGTCGCGAACAGGCACGCGACGGAGCAAGAGGCCCAGGCGAGGCGTCGGGCGCTGGTCATGGTTCGGATGGGCTCGCGAGGTTCGTGGAAGTCGGGGACCGTTACCGCAACCATCGTAGTCGGACGATCAAGCCCGGTCGATCGCCAGGGGGGGAGCGAAGCGATGAGCCGTATCGATGTCGAGGTGTACAACGAGGCCGGGGGCTTCACGATCGCCTCCGCGGGGCTGTGCGGGCGCGACCTCGCCGGCGTCATCCCCGGGGACGAGCGGTGGATGGCCGCCGTCGCCGACGGCGTGTTCATGCCGATCGAGCTGGCCCAGGACGACCCGATCGTCATCCGCGTCGTGGTCGACGACCCGTTGACCGACCCGGAACGCGACGAGTGGGTGGCGCGCGTCCGGCATCGCCTCTCCGTCCCTGACGGGCGTCTCCTGATCATGGGGGGTGCCTGCGAGTACTTCGACGGCGAGGACATGGAAGAGTATAGCCGGACGCTGGACATCCCGGCCGGCGACTACCAGGCCGAGGTCTACACCTACCTCCACGGCGCCAACGGCGACTACGCGCTGGACCAGGCCGGCCCGCCCGAGGCCGTCGGCGCCTACTTCCGACGGACCCGACCCGGCGAGCCGTTCCCCGGCTGGCTCCGCGCCGAGTGCCGCGACCGCCCCGGCGTCGACCCCGGCCACGAGGACGAATGGCGCGATGCCGGGGATGACGCGGAGGGGGACCGGCCCCGATTCCTCCACTTCCTGCTGCGCCTCTCGCCGGACCGGGGCGAGCCGGGCCCGCCCCCCGATACCCGCGGCTGGTACAGCGCCGGCGCCGAGGCCCGGCGGCCCGCACGATGCCCGCTGGGCATCCCCGCTTCCCTCTGAGCCGACGAGGCCCGGGGCGACGGCCGGCATGCCGTCCGACACTTGGCGACGTAGGCGGCGACAAACCTCCCTTTTCCCCTCGTGGGAGAGGGCGGCCGAAGGCCTGACGATGGGTCTCTCCCCCGCCGGCCTTCAGTCGCGCGCGCCCTCATCCGCCCCTCCGGGGCACCTTCTCCCACGAGGGGAGAAGGGGGGATGCACTCCTCCCGCGCGGTGTTTTCGACGGAGCACCACGCGGGAAGAAGGAGGCGAACCAAGTCACTCAATGGCTCGTCCGTGCCAGCGCCCGCGCGGCGGATTGGCCCCCTTCCCGGCTCAGCGCCGCATGCGGCGAAGCTCGCGGGGGACCGGGTTGCCCTCGGTGATTTGATACAGGCGGTCGGCGTCGAGGTTTTCGAAGACGTCGACGCGACCGGAGGGCCAGGCGACTTCCAGGCGGTCGATGGTCGCGGCGGGGCCCAGGCCGAAGTGGACGAAGGGGGAGCCGGCGGACTGGTAGCTCCCGCCGCCGAAGCGGACGGCCGTCTGGCGGCGGCCGCCGGCGGTGACCGTCAGCCGCGCGCCCACGCCGTCACGGTTGGACTCCTTGCCGACGAGGCGGAACTCGACGTTCCGGCCCGGCGACGAAATTTGATGGAAGCAGGCCAGCGGCGCGGCGTCGGCGGTGACGAGGATCTCGGGGCGGCCGTCGCCGTCCAGGTCGCCGGCGGCCAGGCCGCGGCCGACGAGCGGGACCGACCACGGGGCGCCGGCCTCGGCGGAGACGTCGCGGAGCCGGCCGCGATCGTCGCCCAGGAAGAGTTGCGTGGGCATGGCGTATCGGATGGCCGGGGAGTAGTCGTTGACGTGGCCGTTGGCCTGCGCCAGGTCGAGCCGGCCGTCGCCGTCGGCGTCGAGCGCGGCCAGGCCGAAGCCCAGGACGTATCGCGTGGCCGCGGCCAGCCCGGAGGGGACGGAGCGGTCGCTGAACAGCCCGCCGCCGTGGTTGTGGTAGAGGGTGGTGGACTCGCCGTGGAAGTTGGTGACGGCCAGGTCGACGCGGCCGTCCCCGTCCAGGTCCCCGCACGCGATCCCCATGCCGGCCAGATAGCCCCCGCGCCCGGAGGCGGCCAGCCCCGCCTCCATCCCCTGCTCCGCGAACCTCATCCCGCCGAGGTTGCGGAAGAACAGGTTCGAGGTCGTGTCGTTCGCGACGAACAGGTCGACCAGGCCGTCGTCGTCCAGGTCGGCGGCGACCACCCCCAGGCCGCGGCCGTCGGGGTCGACGATCCCCGCCTCCTCGGTGACGTCGACGAATCGGCCGCCGTCGTTGCGGTACAGGCGGTCGCCGATCGCGGGGAAGTCGCGCGGGTCGCAGTACGAGAGGCCGCGGCCGTCGGGCGCGGGGCAGCGCGCGGGGTTGGACTCGTCCCAGCGGAGGTAGTGGCAGACGTAGAGGTCGAGGTCGCCGTCGCCGTCGAGGTCCGCGAACGCGGCCGAGGTCGGCCAGTCGCGATCGCCCCCCAGGCCGACGGTCTCGGTGGCGTCCTCGAACGTGCCGTCGCCCCGGTTGCGATAGAGGGCGTAGCGGCGCCATCGGGTGATGAACAGGTCGGCATGCCCGTCGCCGTCAAAGTCCCCCACGGCGACGCCGTGGCCGTAGCCGCCGGGAAGCTTCGTGAGCCCGGCCCGCTCGGAGACGTCCTCGAACGTGCCGTCGCCCCGGTTGCGGAACAGCCGGTCGGCGCAGGGGCTCGAAGGGGGCGGCGGGAACGGCCCCCCCTGCACCGCGTAGACGTCGAGCCAGCCGTCGCCGTCGTAGTCCAGCAGGCCGACGCCGCCGCTCATGGTCTCGGGGAGCTGGCGGAGGTCGCTCTTGCCGTTGTCGAACGTGAACGTCAGCCCCCGCGCCGGGGCGTCGTCGACGTACCCCGGGACGGGCGACGCGGTCGCGACCGACTCGTCGGCCGTCGACGATTCCAGCGTAGGGCCTAGCCAATCGGCGACGGTGGCGGCGGCGGGCGGGCCGTCGGCCTCGGGGCGCGCGGCGAGCTTCCGCGCCTCGTCCTCGGCGAGGGTCCGCGCGGCGGCGTCGGTCGCCCCGCGGGCGGCGAGGAGCCACCAGAGCCTGGCCTCGTCGCGGCGGCCGGCGGCCTGGCAGTCGCGCGCGATCTCGGCGGCGCGGGGGGACGGGTCGGGGCCGGCGAAGGCGGCGCGGAGGCGTTCGCGGGCGGCCTCGACGTCCGCCTTGCGGCGCCGGAGTTCCGAGGCTCGGCCGGCGTCCCCGGCCTCGGACTCGATCCCGGCCAGGCGGTCGAGCGCGGCGATCGCGGCGGGGTCTGCCTCCAGCCAGGCCCCCAGCGCGGCGCGTTCGGCCTCGCGGTCGCCAGATCGCGCCGCGAGCCAGTGGCGCAGGGCGTGGCGCTCGGAGGGCGAGAGAGCGGCCGCGGGGACCAGCCTCGCCGCCCTCGCCGCGGCGTCGGGGCGATCGGCGGCGCGGGCCCAGAGGAGTCGCTGGCGCGCGACGAGCGGGTCGTCGGGCGCGGCCGCCTCGCACTCGATCAGCAGGCGATCGGCCTCGTCGAGCGCGCCGGCGCGGAGGGCCATGGCGGCGCGGGCCAGCTTCAGGCGGTCGTCGTCGGGGGACCGGCGGGCCAGGTCGTCCAGGACCTGTCGCACGCCGTCGACGGGGAAGCCGACCCCGTCCATGGCCCAGAGAGACCGCAATGGCTCGACGGGATCGTTCCTGCCCTCGGCCTCGCGGAGGAGCAGGGCGCGGCGGTCGGGGACGCGCCCGGAAAGGTCGTACAGCCGGCCCAGCGCCTCGCGAGCCTGGTCGGCGATCGGCCCCCCGCCGGCGAGGGCACGGGTCAGCGACTCCTCGGCGGGGCGGAAGCGGCCGATCTCCAGCTCCAGGCGGCCGAGCGAGAGCGCGGCCTGCCGCGCGATCGGGTCGTCGGCCGGGACCCGACGGAGCGCGGCGAAGGCGGCCTCGCGATCCCCGACGGCGGACGCCGCCGCCCCCAGCCAGTAGGCGACGTCCCCCCGGTCGGGCCTTCGATCGGCGATCGGCGTCAGCCGGGAGACGGCCTCGGCCGCGCGGCCGGCGTCGAGGTCGGCGCGGGCCAGCCGGAGCGCGTCGTCCGCGATCCCGTCGTCCCGGATCCGGAGCATGAGCCAGCCGAGGACCGCGACCAGCGCGGCGATCAGCACGAACAGGGGGAGGCGACGCATCGGCGATCCTGGGTGAAAGCGCGAGGACCCGGCCGGGCGCGGGGCCGGGCCGGGTCCTCGATCTTACACGATCTGGCCGTCCTGGGGTGGACCCCCGAGGCGGGTCAGAACTGGTCGGCGGAGACGACCTCGCCCTGGTTGCGCGACCCGATGGACCACAGGACCATCTGGTTGGTCGACGCCTTCAGGAAGCGGACGGAGCCGTCGCCGAACAGGGCGTTGGCGCCGCCGGAGTGGAAGCTGCTCATGCCGACGTTCGCCGCGCCGGCGCCGTCCATGTCGCCGCCCCAGACGACCATGGCGCAGTAGGGGTAGTTGGAGTTCGGCGGCGCCACGACGTTGCCGACCGCCGAGCCGAACATGCCCTGGGCCCACTTCTGGCCGACCCAGCTCCGGTTCACGTCGCCGTTGCCGATGCTGGACGCCGCGGCCGCGGTGCAGGTGCTGGAGAGCCACTGGTTCAGGAACGCGCCGCCCTGCGGCATGTTCAGGTTCGGCGAGCCGGACGGGGAGTTGGGCGGGTACTCGGTGACCTTGATGATGTCCTGGGGCACGGACAGGCGGTTGGGGTCGTTGTCGCCCGTCCGCCACTCGCTCATGAAGACCGTGTTCGAGGTGCCGTCGGTGATGCTGGCCTCGGAGAAGGCGTCGCCGAGCACCTCGAACGGGCCGTTGGGGCGCGGGCCGAAGCCGGCCCCCTGGCTCAGGCTGGAGCCGACGGAGACGAAGTAGTTGTTGCCGGGGAACGGCCGGCCGTAGTAGTCGGCGCCCCCCGGGAACTTGGGGGCCGAGGGGCAGAGGAAGGCCGACACGACGCTGCTCACGCTGGTCGTGTTGAACTGATACCCCTGGTACTGGTCGCCGCCGGCGTTGGAGGTGTTGAAGTTGATCGAGCTGTAGAGCGGCTGCTGCTCCATGTAGGGGAGCATCATGGACTGGGCGCTCCAGCAGCCCCAGGGGGTGTTGACCGGCTCGCCGATGTTGCCGGCCCTGGTCCCGCCCGGCGGGAAGCTGCCGATGGTCGAGTGGTAGTTGTGCAGCGCGAGGCCCATCTGCTTGAGGTTATTGACGCATTGCGAGCGGCGGGCGGCCTCGCGGGCGGCCTGGACGGCCGGGAGGAGCAGGGCGATGAGGACGGCGATGATCGCGATGACCACCAGCAGTTCGATCAGCGTGAATCCGCGAGTGCCGGAGCGAGCAAGCCTGATCGTCGGACGCTTCATGCGATGTCTCGATTCGTGAAGGTGCCGGGTCCATCCGTCGGGGGGGCCGTCGGGGCTGGTCGAGGCGGGGCGTGGTCGCCGATCGTCGCGCCGTGGGCCGGCCGACGCGCGCGGACTTCCCCGGCCAATCCTTCGGGATGGAGGGATTCGGAAGAGGGAGGGAGGCCGGCCGCGATGGTCGCGGGCCGGGGGGTCGCGAGGTCGTCGCCTCGCGCGACCGGGCCACTCGTGGCGCCGGGGGACGGCGCCGGCCCGGCCTGGTCGTCACTTGTAGATCAGCTGGCTGGGGCTCGTCGGCGTGTTCTTGGGGGGGGCGGTCTCGCCGGACTGCTTCGGCGCGTCCGCGGGGGCCTCGACCTTGGCCAGGGGAATGACTTCCCCGGTGTCGCAGCCGCCCGCCGTCGCCGCCGCGGCGAGCGAGATGAAGAGGAGATTCCGCATCGTCATGAGTCTTGTGCTCCCGACGCCGGCTCGTCGGTCGATATCGTGGACGCCCACGGCGGCGGCGACGGGCCGCGGCCGGTTCAGCTTCGCGCGAGGACGTGGGCCGGCCGTCCCCGAATTACTTAGTGGCGCCTGATCGTCGCCAATTACAGCGCAAACGCCCCTCCAGAGTCAAGGGCCCGCCCGGGACTCTCGCCTGATAACGGAGACTCGCGTCGGGCGTCAGCCACGGTCATGTCGGCGAAATCGATCGCGCCGGCGCCGCCCCGAGCCCGGAGGTCTGGGCGATTCGGAGGGGCGACTCGCCGGCGATCTGGATGGAAGCGCGAGGACCCGGCCGGGCGCGGGGCCCGGCCGGGTCCTGTGTCTTGCGCGATCGGGAGGCCTCGCCGGGCGGCGGGGCTCGTCAGAACGAATCGGAGTTGACGACCTCGCCGCCGGCCTTGGTGCCGAGGGCCATCCAGGTCCGCATGTTGATCGAGTCCTTGACGAACTTGACCGAGCCGTCGCCCATGAGGACGTTCACGCCGCCGGAGTGGTTGCTCTGGGCGTTGGAGTAGGCCGAGTCGTCCGGGCCGCAGCCGCCGCAGTCGGGGCGGCAGGAGTTCCAGGCATGCTGCTTGGAGTTGGGCGGGACGATGGTGTTGAACAGCGTCATCGTCATGGCGCCCCAGCCCCAGCGGTTGCCGTTGGCGTTGCTGATGGTGTTGGTGCCGGCCCCGGCCCTGTAGGCCGTGGTGCAGGCCTGGAGCGAGGCCTGGATCAGGACGTCGTTGAGCTGGGAGGCGTCCTGCACCAGGTTGGTCGCGCCGCTGACGCCGGTCACCGAGTTGTTGGGGCGCATGACGTTGGGGGTGGCCGGGTCGCCGACGAGCGACTCGGAGAAGGCGATGGTGTTGGAGCTGCCGTCGGTCACGTCGCTGAGGTTGTTGGAGGCCCAGTAGACGAACATCCCGCTGGAATACGGGTTGCAGCCCGGGCTGCCCCCTTCGAGGCGTAGAGTGTCGGGGCGGCACTGCGAGTAGCCGGGATACTGCTCCCAGCGGGCGGAGGAGGTGCCGATGCTGCCTCGATAGCTGTTGGTGTTGGCCGGGCCCGTGCCCACGGGGACGGTCCCCTTGCCGGCGTTGCCGTCGGAGGGGCAGAGGAAGCCGGCGATCTTCGCGGTCCAGGCCGTCTGATTGATCTGCGCGCCGTCATCGTAGCCGCCGCAGAACGCGAAGTTGATGGAGTTGTACATCGACCCCTGCTCCATGTAGGGGAGCAGCATGGCATGGGCGCTCCACTCGGTCCAGCCCGCGTAGGGGCCGCCGTTGTTGCCGCTGGGCTGATAGTTCAGCGAGTGGGCCGACTGCAACTGCCCCGGCGGGAAGGCCCCCACGGCCGAGTGATAGTTGTGCATCGACAGGCCGATCTGCTTCAGATTATTGACGCACTGGGACCGCCGGGCGGCCTCGCGCGCCGCCTGGACGGCCGGCAGGAGCAGCGCGATGAGCACCGCGATGATCGCGATCACCACCAGCAGCTCGATCAGCGTGAACCCGCGCCGATTCTGACCCCGCATTGGCGTGACTCCTAGATCGATGACCGATGAGGAAGGGAGAAGAGGCCGGGCGGCGCGGGCTCCGCCGTCGCCGGGGCGGCGGGACGTCCGCGACGCGAGGCGAGGCAAGGCGAACGAACGGGCTCAGGGGGCCGGCTTCTCGGCGGGCTCCCCGGCGGGCTTCTCGGCGGGCTCCCCGACGGGCTCGGCCGTCTGCGCGGGCTTGGCGGCGGCCCGTCCGGCGGACTTGCCGGTGGGGGAGCCCTTCTTGCCGTAGGCCTTGGCCCGCGCGTCCGCCTCGCTGGCCTGACGCTGCTGGATCTCGGCCTCGCTCAGCTCCGGAGGGGTCCCGGTGCTGTTGTCGCAGCCGACGAACGTCGGCGCGCATAGCCCGAGTAGGGCGGGAGCCAAAAGGCCACGGGCGACCCGAGAGACGGATGAGAATTGCATGAACACACCCCGGATGACATGAGCACGACCACGCACGCGGTCGTACAAGACGTCGATGAGAGGGACCGGAACGTGAAAAATCCAGGCGCGTAATCCGCGCGCACTCGCGGAACGGCGTGGATTACGGAAACGTAAAAAAGCCCCACCCTTCCTGTCAAGATCCCAGGACACCCGTTTCGGCCATCTCCGAAATATTACGTACATCGGGGCAACCGGCTCAGGGCGAAACGAACGGTTTCGCCATTCATTTCGAATCCGACCGAAATCGCCCGCCGCCCTCCCACGCCGGGGCCCGAGGTCACCGTATCCGTCAAGTCCGGCCCCCCGATCGACCGACATAATCGATCGTGCCGACGTCGCCGCGAGCCCGGTGGGCGAGGCGGGGCGCCCGCCCGTCGGGGGCCCCCCCCGCGGAGTCGACGCGAACCAGGATGGAGGTCCCGGAGTGGCCAAGGACGGTTTCGACGCCCCCAGGGCGGCATATCTGGCGACGGCGGCCCTGCTGGGGCTGGCCTTCCTGTTCCCGGTCGCGCTCATGGTCTTCGACCCCACCCTGATGTTCGAGCGGGGGTGGGAGCAGTACGTCGGCACGGGCATCTATTTCTGGGCCGTGACGACCCTGGCGATCGAGCTGCGCCGGCTCTGGCGCGAGGAGCGTGCCTTCGAGGAGGCTCCCGCGCTGCGGAAATATCTCGAGGCGCGGCTCGATGGCGAGGAGGCGGGCGCTTCCGCCGGCCGGTTCGCGGCCGACGGTCGGACGCTGCCGTCCCGGGTGCGGCAGCTCGCCGGGTTCGCCCGCGAGGCGCGATCGGCCCCGGCGGAGCAGCTCATGGAGGTCAACCGCGAGGCCTCGGGGCTGGACCAGGAGCAGTGCGCGGGCCGGTTCACGCTCACGCGCTACATCCTCTACCTGCTGCCGGTCATCGGCTTCATCGGGACCGTCGAGGGCATCTCCAAGGCGCTGATGAAGATCAGCCAGGTCCTGCCGATGGTCAAGGACCTGGACGCCTTCCTGGGCAACCTGACGGGCGTGACCTCGGCGTTGCAGATCGCCTTCGACAGCACCCTGCTGGCGTTGTTCCTGGGCGCGTGGCTGATGCTGGCGCAGACGCTGGTGTTCCGGCTGGCGGAGCGACAGCTCGCGCGGGTGGACCGCTGGGTGGTCGAGCACGTCCTGCCGGGGATCGGCTCCCGCGACCCGATGTCGGCCCGGATCGACGACCTGATCGCCCCGCACGTCGAGCGGCTGCGGTCGGAGCTGGCGACTATCCTGGAGCCGGCGGCGCTCGCGCTTCGGGGCGAGGCCGAGAAGATCGGCGTCAGCCTGCGGGGCCCGGTGGAGCAGCTCGCCACGGCCGTCGACCGGCTGCCGGGCTCGCTCTCCTCCTTCCGCGACGGGGCCGACGCGATCGCCCGGGTGGGCCAGGACTTCGAGGCCCTGGGCGCGTTCGGCGAGTCGTCGCGGCGAGCGGCGGCGTCGCTGGCCCGGATCGAGGAGGCGATGGACCGTGGCGACGAGCCCGACCCGCAGCTCCACGAGATCAAGCGGGCGCTCGACCGCAACACGGCGGCCGTGGAGGGGATGGCTTCGGCCTGGGCCTCGGCCTACGAGAAGTCCAGCCGGACGACCCAGGAGCAACTCGCCAAGACGATGAGCAACCTGAAGGACGCCCTCGACCTGATCAACGTCAGCATCGAGCAGGCGAACTCGCTGTACCGCAACATCGTCAAGCGGATGTTCGACGAACGGTCGCGCGGCGGGGACACCCGCGCGGCGTGAGGCTAAACCTGGGAAACCATCTTAACGGCCTTCCCCCCTGGAGGGGGAAGGTGGCCCGAAGGGCCGGATGAGGGGGGGACGAGCGAGACGAGCATCGGCCTTCGTGGGGGCCTCCCGATGCCGGCGGCCTGGGCCTTGTCCCGAACTCCGATGCTCCCCGGGCAGCTCCCCCTCATCTGACTCCTTCGGAGTCTGTCTTCCCCCTCCAGGGGGGAAGGGCGTTTTCAAGGAGCCGGCCATCCTTCCCGTGGTCTGTCTTCCCCCCCGGGGGGGAAGGCCGTCCGCTTCCAGGAGGTTCGACGAGCCATGCGACGGAATCGGCGAGGGGCGGGGGGCGGCCTGGAGTTCGGCGGCTCGGGCGAGGATTCGTTCGTGGCGGTCGTGGTGACGAAGCTCACCGGGGCGCTGCTGTTCATCCTGCTGCTGACGATGGTCATCATGGCGTTGCTGCCGAAGGCCATGGACGTCGGCCCGGCGGGGCCCGAGGCGGGCGAGGAGGCCCGGCCGCTGCGGATCGCGACGCCCGCCGAGCTTCCCGAGGCGATCGCCGGCCGGCCTTACGCCGTCGCCCTCGCCGCCGAGGGGGGCCGCGGCCCCTTGAAGTGGTCGCTCGACGGCGACCTGCCCGACGGCCTGGCGTTCGACGGGGCGTCCGGCCTCCTGAAGGGGACCCCGACCGCGGGGACGCCGAAGCCCGTCGAGCTGGCCATGCGCGTCAGCGACGGCGGATCCATCGCCGCCGGGCCGCTGCGGCTGGTCGTCTATCAGAGCGACGTCCCCCTCTCCACCCCGTCTTGGTGGAAGCCCGGGATCCCGCCGGTCCCCTGGAGGGCCTGGCTGGAGAGCGGCGTCGGCTTCCTCCTGCTGGCGCTGGTCCACATGGTGGGCATGGCGACGATCGCCGGGTTCGAGCGCCAGGCCGCCGCGGCCCTGGCCGTCGAGGGAGGGGGAACGGCGAGCGCGGGGCGGGTCGACCCCGCCCTCTCGCCACGGCGGTTCGCCCTGTATCGCGCCTTCATCCGGCTCTGCACGCTGTCGGCGACGCTGGGCCTGGCGGCCTGGCTCTGGACGGCCCGCCCTTGACGGGGGGTCCCCGGCGGGTTTCCCTCGCCGCGATTCCAAGTTCTCCGGCCATGGCGGCCGCGGAAGCCGCTATCATCATTGAGAAGCGGACCCGCGCGCGGACGCTCGACGTCCGCCCCGGCGTTCCCGCGTGACCCCGGCCGGATTACTTGGAGGAGCATCGACATGACGCGAGGTCGTCTCGGCCTGATCGCGGGGGGGATCGCGGTCGCCTTCGCGCTCGCCGCCATCCCCGCGATGGCGCAAGATCAAAACAGGGGCGGGCGTCGCGGCGGCCCTCCCGGCGGCTTCGGCGGCCCCGGCGGCCCCGGAGGCTTCGGCCGCGGCGGGCCCGGCGGCGGCGGCCTGATCGACCTGGCCGGCCGCGAGCCGATCCAGGAAGAGCTGAAGATCACCGAGGAGCAGAAGGCCAAGATCGCGAAGCTCGCCGAAGAAGCCCGCGCCCGCCGCGAGAAGGTCCTGCAGCCGATGCGCGAGCAGTTGCGGAACCAGATGCGCCAGCAGGAAGGCCGCGGCGGCCAGCAGCAGCCTCGCGGCAACCAGAACCGTCGCGGCGGCAACCAGGGCTCGAACCTCCCGTCGGCCGGCCCGGCGGCGACCGGCGTGATCCTCCGCGCCTCGTACCAGCCCCAGGACGGCGGCTACGGCGGCTTCGGCGTCAACCCGTACGTCCAGGAGCAGCCCGTCGACCCCGCGATGCAGCAGCGCATGATGCAGGAGCAGCAGCGCATGATGCAGAACCAGCAGCGCATGATGCAGCGCATGCAGGGGATGCAAGCTTTCCAGCAGGTGCGCCAGGCGGAGCAGAAGCTCCGCAAGGACGAGGAGGCGGCCCTCGCGAAGATCCTCGACGCCAAGCAGATGAAGCGGCTCCGCGAGATCTCGGTCCAGCTCGAGGGCCCGTTCGCCATCCTGAGCAACGAGGAGCTGGCCCAGAAGCTGAGCGTCAACGAGGAGCAGTTCGGCAGGATTCGCGAGATCCAGCAGAAGTCCATGCAGTCGGGCCGGAACGCGTTCCAGCCGATGCGGGAGCTGATGGAGAAGTTCCGCGCCACCCAGCCTCAGGCCCAGAACCAGGAGGGCAACGCGCAGAACCGCGGCCGCGGCGGCTTCGGCAACTTCGACCGCGAGGCCTTCCAGAAGTTCATGGACCAGCCCGACAGCAGGGCGGCCCTCGAGAAGATGCGCGACGACCAGCTCGCGCGCCGCGACGCCGAGTTCTCCGCCGTGCTCAAGGTCCTGGACCGCGGCCAGGCCAGCAAGTACCGCAACATGCTGGGCGACAAGTACGACACCACCGCCCTGATGCGCGGGATGTTCGGCGGCCCTCGCGGCCCCGGCGGCCCCGGCGGCCCCCCCGCGGGCCAACCCCCGGCGGCCGGCGCGGCGGCGACGGCGGCGACCCCCGCCCCGGCCGAGACGGCCGCGGAGGCGGCCCCGAAGGCCGAGGCCGCGAAGGCCGAAACTCCGAAGGCGGCGGCCCCCGCCGGCCGCGGCGGCAGCCTTCGCGAGCGCCGGGGCGTCGGCCCCCGCTCCTGACGAGCGGTCGCGCCGCGAAACCATCAGCCCGCCGGCGTCGAGCGCGTCGGCGGGCTTCGCGTTTCGAACGATCCTCAGTCGAGGGTCACCCTGGCGCGGTAGCCTGCCGGCATCGGCAGGGCCTCCAGGGCCCGGCGGGCGCTCCAGCGATACCAGAGACGCGAGGCGCGGGCTCGGATCGTGACGGCCCGGCCGGAGACGCGCACGTCGACGTCCTCCACCCGCCCCCCCAGCGCCTCGGCAACCTGCTTCTCGACGCGCCGCTTGACGGCGGCCTCGACGGCCGGGTCGCCGCTGGACTCGATCGAGAGGGCGTCGCGATCCCCGGCGTTCGTCGGCGTCCCCAGCAGCCGGCCGAGCGGCGACATCACGCGCCCGGTCGGGGGCTCGGCCGGCGGCTCGCGGTCGGGCGCGGGGCGCGCCGGGCGGGCTCGCGCGGATCCGTCCGACGCCGGATCGTCGGCGATCGGTTCGAGCCGAAGGTGGATGTCGGG
This sequence comes from Paludisphaera sp., assembly GCF_037189885.1. Classification (NCBI taxonomy): domain Bacteria; kingdom Pseudomonadati; phylum Planctomycetota; class Planctomycetia; order Isosphaerales; family Isosphaeraceae; genus Paludisphaera; species Paludisphaera sp. The sequence continues at coordinate 126,738 of NZ_JBBCIR010000004.1, read as the reverse complement.
CTCGACCACCGGGGCGTCGAGCGCCGGCCGGGCGGGCTCGGCGGCCGGCTTCAGGGACGTGCGCCGCGACGGCGGGGCCGTCACGCCGGGGATCACCAGGAGCGGGCCGCTGGGCGCGAGACCGGTCGGGCGGGGGCGCTCGACGGCCGGGGGCTCGGGGGGCGTGCCGGAAGGGGCCTCGACCGAGACGTCCAGCGGAGCCTCGAGAGCCGGTGGTTCCTGCGCGTCGGCGAGCCCCGCCCCCAGGGCGATCGCCCCGAGGGCCGCGACGACGTTGGTTCGTCTCATGCCTGCCCCGCCTTCATGGAAAGGGCGTTCCCGTCCCGCGATACCGTCCATGGAAAAGGATCGGCCCCGCGCTCGGGGTAGCATGCGATATTCTGGTAAGCAGAGGGTCCCGGGCGTGATGGATAAACCGCCGGTACCCGTCATTCGACCGGAGTCAGGCCCGATGTCCCAGGCGAGCGAGATCATCAAGGCGTTGAACCTCCAGCCCCACCCGATCGAAGGGGGCTTCTTCCGCGAGACCTACCGCGGCGCCGCGACGGTCTCGGGCGGGCAATTGCCGCAGGGCTATCGCGGCAAGGGGCCGCGCGCGTTGGGGACGGCCATCTATTACTTGCTGACGGCCGAGACGTTCTCGGAAATGCACCGACTGCCGACGGAGGAGGTCTTCCACGTTTACCTGGGCGGCCCGGCGCGGATGCTCCAGATCGATCCCGACGGGACGCACCGGGAGATCGTCCTGGGGACGGACGTGCTGGCCGGTCAGTCCCCGCAGGTCGTCGTCCCCCCCGACGTCTGGCAGGGGACGACGCTGGAGCCCGGCGTCGAGTTCATCCTCCTGGGGGCGACCATGGCCCCCGGCTTCGACTACGACGACTACGAACAGGGCCGCCGCGCCGACCTCGTCGCCCGCTACCCGCGCGCCGCCGAGTTGATCGCCCGCCTGACGCGCGTGTGAGCCGGGGTCGGGTCGCGAGACATGTCCCGCCCGCGCGGGTGGCGCTGGATTGACCGGCGGGCGACAGCCGATACCGAGAAGTGGCGCGAGCGGTCGATCCGACCGCCGACGATCGGGGCACCGGCGGCGAGGTCGGCGTGAGGCGAACGAGAGTCCAGTCCAGTTCGACCCCGTGGTGGCCCCTGCTCGCCCTGATCCTGCTGGCGACGGCGGCGCGCGGCCGCGCGCAGGAGGTCGGCGAGACCTCGGTGTCGGGCGGCCCCCCCCTGGGCCGGCTGTCCGACGCCCCGACGCTCGGCCCGTCGCCGGGGGTGATGATGCCGGGGCTGCCGACCTCGCCCGGGTCGCTCCAGCCGAACCCGTTCGCGCTCGACCCGGGGATTATCACCGGGCCGCGGCGGGGCCCACGGAGGATCGCCCGCCCTAACCCGCGGGGGTTCTCGCGATCGGACGTGCAGCGGCCGTCTCGATTGCCGGAGGCCCTCCCCGGCGTCGAGCAGCCCGAGATGGACGAGGGGCCGCCGGCGGGGGACATCGCCGACCTGGTCGACGACGAAGGCCCCCCCGACGGCCTCACCCTCGACGCCGCCATCGAGCGCCTCCGCGCCTCGAACCTCGACGTTTTGGCGATCCGCTACGAGCTGCCCCAGGCCCAGGCCGACATCCTCACCGCCGGGCTCCGCAACAACCCGCTGATCTACGGCGACACGCAGTTCCTCCCCTACGGACGCTTCAGCGAGGAGCGGCCCGGCGGCCCGCTCCAGTACGACCTGAACGTCACGTTCCCCATCGACGTCTCGGGCAAGCGCGCGGCGCGGGTCGCCGTCGCCTCGGCCGCCAGGCAGGTCCTGGAGGCGCAGTTCCAGGACGTCGCGCGGCGGCAGATCGGCAACCTGTACCGCGCGTTCGTGGACCTCCAGGCGGCGCGGATCAGCCTGCTGGCGAGCGAGACGATGGTCGCCCGGCACGAGGAGGTCCTGGAGCGGCTCCGCGGCGGCGAAGGGCCCGGCAAGCCTTCTCGCCTGGAGATGGACCGGCTGGTCCTGGCGCTCGCCCGGCGTCGCGCCGGGATGCACGACGTCCGCGACGCCCTCACCGACGCGCAGGAGGCGCTGGGGCTCCTCCTGGCGCTGCCGGACGCGGAGGTGGCGCGACTACTTCCCCGGGGTCGGCTACGGATGACCCACCCGGAGCCCCCGTCGCAGGACGAGGCGATCGCCGTCGCCATGCGGTCCCGGCCCGACCTGATCGCCACCCGGCTCGGCGTCCGACGCGCCGACTCGGAGGTCCGCCTGGCCCGGGCCAATCGGTACGACGACGTCTACGTGTTCTACGCCCCGTACATCTACCAGGACAATAGCCCGTTCGGCAACCTCAGCGCCCGGTCGTGGGCGGTCGGCATGACGTTCACCGTGCCGATCTTCAACCGCAACCAGGGGAACATCGCCAAGGCCCGCGCCAACGTGGCCCAGAGCCATGCCGAGGTGGCCGCCCTGGAGCGCCGGATCGCCGCCGAGGTCCGGCAGGCCTATCGCGAGTTCGCCGCCGCGCGGCAGGCGTTGACGCTCGTCGAGACCACCGTCGTCGCCCCGGCCCGCGACGCCACGGCGCGGGCCACGCGGGGCCTGCTGGACGGCGAGGTGGAGGTCGACCAGTATCTCGACCACGTCGAGGACGACGCGGACGCCGCCCGGATGTACCGGGACGCCATCCTCCGCTTCCGACGGGCCATGCTCGACCTGAACACCGCCGTCGGAGCGCGGATCATGCCTTGAAGACCAACCGTCGTCGGATCACCTGTTCGCCGGGGTCGCCGTGAAGGCCAGCTCCAACTGGCGACCGCCGCGGGCCGGCGCGTGTTCCACCGACACTTCGCCCCGGCGGAACCAGCGGGCCGGCGCGGTCAGGAACCGGCCCAGGGCCGACAGCTCGTCCGGGGCGAGGAACAGGAGATACAGCGCCGTCATCTGCTCGCCGAACAGCGGGACGTTCACCAGCGGGACGATCCCGGCGTGCAGCATCACCCCCAGCAGCGCTACCCATCGCCGGGTGGGTCGGAACCAGAGGAGGAAGGCCAGGGCGAACTCGAGGACGAGCGCCCCGTGCGCCATCAGGTTCAGGAGGATCGGGTAGCCCCCCAGCCACTCCAGGTTGAACTGGCCGATCTCGTGGTTGAAGAGGACGTAGTGGATGGCGGTGCCGTCGGCCCAGGTGCGGCCGTTGCACTTGAGGAACGCGGTGACGAAGTAGACCAGGCAGAGCTGGAGCTGCATCAGCCGCTGGGCCCACGGATGGATCAGCGGCTCGGCGAGCGTCCCGCGGCGGCGGGCCTCGCGGCGGGCGTCGAGCGAGAGCGCCGCGCCGCAGGGGGCGAGCATCATGTAGAACGAGGTGATCATCATCACCTGGTCCGGCCCACAATTCGTCAGCAGGTTGCGGTTGTAGAAGGTCATCACGCCGAGGTAGAGCAGCACGCCCATGACGCGGGTATGCCAGCCGAGCGTGAACGCGACCGCCACCGCCGCCACGACCGCCACCGCGACCCGGACCGATATCGGGTCCTGATAGTGGTTCAGGATGCTGAACCGGTGGGGCCCGGCGGTGGCCGCGGCCTCGTCGCCCACCATCAGGCCGCGGTCGGTATACCAGAAATCCAGGTCGACCGAGATCAGGGCCAGGTGCGCCAGGACCATCAGGCCGAAGAGGACGCGGAACGCGCCGAGCGGCCGGGCCGAGATCGGGGCGAACCAGAAGCGGTTCCAGGCGTGGATGGGATTCATCGGCGGTGGACCTCGTCCCACGAGTCGAACTGGAATGCGGCCAGGTCCTCGATCGTCCGGGGCTCCATCGGGTCGGCGGCCGACGAGCCCGGCGGCGGCGGCTTGACGACCTGGTAGTACAGCCGGACGTAGACCGGGAACGCCTCCGGCGGCAGGCCGAGCGTCCGGACGACGTGCCTCGCCGCGATCACGCGCTGGGGCTCGTACTCGGCGATCGCCAGGTTCGCCGCCATCTTGGGGTGGCGGAACCTCGGGACCTTCTCCCACCAGGGGAGGTCGGCCACGCTGGCGAATTCGTGGATCCGCCCCATGCCCCTGGAGTCGACGACCTCGGCCTCCAGCGTGTACGTCGTCTGGACCGGGTCGGGGGCGAACATCCCCCAGCTCTGCCAGAGGGCCAGCGGGATCATGTAGGGGCGGAACGCGGGGAAGAGCGCCGCCTTGACGGGCGAATCGGGGACGACCCACGCGAGCGTGGCCGTGACGTGGAACAGCACGAACGCCGAGATCCCCAGCTTCCAGGCAGTCCATCGCCAGAACAAGGCGCGCTCCTTTCGATCCGTCGTCCGAGGCCCGCGAAGGGGGCCGAGAGCGCGGAGAAATTAGCGCAAGGCACCGGATCCGTCAAGCGGAGACGATCCGAGGGGCGCGCGCGACGGCCCCCGGAGGGAATCTCCGGGGGCCGCGGGAATCAAGCGTCGGGCGGGCCGATCGGATCAGTAGGAGTCGGAGCTGACGACCTCACCGCCATTGCGGGTGCCAAGGGCCCACCAGGTCGGGCGGCTGACGGAGTCCTTGATGAACTTCACCGAGCCGTCCGAGAAGCAGATGTTGACGCCGCCGGCGTGGTTGCTGTTCGGCGGGGCCGAGCCGTGGCGATCCTGCCCGTAGGTGTTGCCGCCGGCGTTCGACGAGGAGCAGGCGGTGGTGTTGGGCGTCCCCATGTGGTTGTAGACGCTGTAGTTGATGTAGCCGGGATAGGCCTGGAACCAGTCGCCCCGGGCACCGTCGCCGAGCGAAGTCGGCGCGATGGCCTGGCAGGCGGCGAGGTTGGCGTTGACGGCGATGTCCGTGGCGGCGAAGTCCGACATGGCCGGCGCCATGTAGTGGGACCGCTTCGAGCGCGGCCGGGAGCCCGCGGGCACGCCGGCGGCCGGGTTGGCGCCGGTCAAGACCTCGCTGAACAGCGCGGTGTTGCTGGTGCCGTCGGTGATCGAGGCGATCTTCACGGTCGCCGAATTCGACACCATGCCGTCAAGGGGGCTGGGGGTCGGGATGAACGTCCCCGAGTAGGCCTTGAGCTGGTAAGGGCCGCCGTAGTTGCCGACGTAGTTGCTGAGAGACACGGTGCGTTCCGGCCCGTCGGAGGGGCACAGCCACGTCCCGACCTGAGTGTTGAACACGGTGGTGTTCTTGTTGTACAGGCCGAACCCGTCGGTGCTGTTGCTGGCCACCGGGCCCACGTTGTAGGCGTTCCAGAGGGCGCCCTGCTCGATGAACGGCAGCATGCTCAGCATGCCGCTCGGGGCCCAGCCCCAGTTGTCGACCGGCGAGGGGACCATGCAGCTCGGGATGAACGAGCCGTGCGTGCTCTCATAGTTGTGGAAAGCCAGCCCGATCTGCTTCAGGTTGTTGACGCACTGCGAGCGCCGGGCGGCCTCGCGCGCCGCCTGAACGGCCGGCAGCAAGAGGGCGATCAGGACCGCGATGATCGCGATGACGACGAGCAATTCGATCAGCGTGAAGCCGCGAGACGAGCGTCGATTCATAAAGCCGCTCCCTCCATCATGTAGACCGGATCTGGTGATAAGAATCATGGATCTTCGGATCATCGGCCCGGAAAGTGGCCCGGCGTGGGGGCCGAGGCCTTGGACGCCGCCTTCTTCAGGCGAGCCAGCTCCGCGTCGGGGTTCGGCCCGAGGGCGTGCTGCCCCGCGGTGGCGCCGAAGCTCCTTTCGTCGCGTGGCGACGCGGCCTGGCCCGTGGCCGGGGCGTCGCCGCACCCGACGAGCGACGAGGCGACCAGCACCAGCGCCGCCGCGACGAGCTTGAATCGCTTGAACATCGTGGTTCCCCCATGGGATCGAGCGGAAATGAAACGGGGGCTGAAGAGGAGGCCCCGGAGAGGGACAGGTCGGCGAACCAGAGCAGCGTATCATGAGCTTGACGCGACGGGGAGAAAAAAAACGGACCCGCCGCGTCTTTTCACGGCCCAAGTGGCCGGCCCCCCCGCGACGTGGACGCACGCTACCGAGCGCGATCGCACGCGCCAAGCGGGGCCCATCACTTCTCCCGGGAGAGCCGGGCGGCCAAGTCGCGCTCGAACGCCGGGGGCGAGAGCGACAGCGACCCCGAGATCGGACGCGCCTCGTCGGAGCGGACGACGGTCCCCTGGAAGGTGTCCCACCACTCCACGCGCCATGCGTCGGTCGAGTCGGTCGGGATCGAGAGGGTCAGGCCCTCGCGGCGGGGGGGAGTCGGGCCGTCGTAGGGGTCGCGCCAGGTGCTCCGACGGTCGTGGATCCACAGGACCATGGCGTCGGCGCCGGCCAGGCCGATGGCGTCGACGTCGGGATATCGGCTCGACACGTATCCCGGCAGCGTGATCGAGGGGACGCGCATCCAGTCCCCCTCGGCATTGGCGATGGTCAGTTCGTGCCGGCCCGCGGGGACGTCGACGGTCACGTCCTCGTCGTAGTCGGCCACCCAGATCTTGTAGGGCTCCACGAACTTCGACGACTTCCACGGCCCCTCGCCGGGCCCGCCGGTCGGCAACGGCCGGTCGACGACCGTCTCGCCGTCCAGCGCGACCCTCAGCCGCGCCCGGGACGAGACCTCGCCCACGCGGATCTTGACCTCGCCGGCCTTCGGCATGTCGAGCGTCCAGACGACCTCGGAGTACAGCTCATCCCCCCTCCGCCCCGGGGCGCCGAGCGTCATCGCCACGGGCCCCCCCCGCACCGTGCCGTCGCGGAGGGCTTCGTGGCGATTCGACGGGGTCTTGCCCCAGTCGACGGCCGCCGAATGCCTGATGTCGGCGAAGGTCTCGGGCGCGTCGACGGGGGCCTCGACGGTGATCTTCTCGATGGGCTCCATCGGGGTCCCCGCCCAGTCGACCGCGTCGGCGAACTTGCGGAGGGGCGTCAGGACGTGGTAGACGTCCAGCGGGTGGACGTAGGAATCCCACCACCAGAGCATCGCGGTCCCCGCGCCGCCGGACGCGACCGCGGCCCACGCGCCGTTGTGCATGTTCAGGCCGACCCCCTTCGGATCCCACTTACGGTCGCTCGCCTGCCAGTCGATGCCGAACTCGGCGAGGATGTAGGGCTTGCCGAACCTCAAATGGGCCTGGGTCTCGCGGCGGATGCGCTCGGTGAAATCCAGGACGTTCCCCGCGGTCCCGTACATGTGGGACATCGTGAAATCGACGTTCGGATCTCCCCAGATCGCGGGGGAGCCGTAGCTGGTGCTGACGAGTCGGCGGTTGGGGTCGATCTCCTTCAGATATGCGGCCATCTCCCGCGTCCACGCCTCGACGGCCGGGGTGGGCTCGACCTCGTTCCAGAATTCCCACGCGAACACGAACGGTGAGTGCCCCCAGCGAGCCACCAGATAGTGCAACCGTTGCTTGTAGAGCTTGCGGGCGGTGGGGTCGGTCCAGAAGTCCTCGGGCTTCGCGCAGGGGCCGCCGTTGCGGGCGTTATAGGGGTTGCTGACCCAGCTCCCCTCGTTGAAGAAGCCACCGTCCTTGAACTCGCCGTAGGTGCCGATGCAGTAGACGAGCCTGACGCCGTTCCCCTCGGCGACCCGCAAGACCTCGTCGAGCCGCCAGGCGTTGTCGAGCGCGTAGCGGCCGAGACCCTGGTAAGAGCCGGTCCCCGGCTTGGGCGTCGGCTTCGGGCTCCATTCGAGCCCCTTCTCGTTGAACGCGAGCCAGAGCCTGGCCCAGTTGCCCCCCGCCTTGCCGAGCGCCCCGAACCACGCCTCGTACTCGGCGATCGGCGTCCGCCAGCCCGACCAGCAGACGTTCTCGCCGACGGCGAAATAGGACGAGCCGTCGTCGTGCCGGAAGTATCGCGGCGACTTCTCCGCGACCCGGACGAACCCCGGCGACTTCGAGGCGACGGCCTCGAACGCCATCGGCGCCGCCCGGACCACGCCGCTCGCGTCCCTCGCGCGGAGGACCATCGAATGCGGCCCCGCGACCGTCGGCGCGTACCGGACGCGGAAGCCGGGCTCGCCATCGGGCCGGAGCGACTCACCGCCGTCGCCGCGCTCCAGCCGGAACGGGGCGTGATAATATCCCGGCACATCCACCTTGCGGCCGTCCGGGGTCGTGACCTCGGCGTCGACGGCGATCTGGCCGGGGTCGAAGGGGTTGTCGTGGCGAGCGTGGACGTCGGTGTCGAGGGTGATCGTACCGAACACGTCGACCCGGTCGCGATCGAGCCGCGCCGAGGCGATCGCCAGGGGTCGGTCGTCGGGCGCGGGGGCGCCGCCGGCCTGGGCTTGTTCCCTGGCCAGCGCCCCCGACGGCTCGGCGCGGAGGACCATGCCGAACTGGATCGGCTTGCGCGGCAGGATCTCGCCGCCGCTGGCCTGGAGCATCAGGCGGAACCCATCGCCGCCCCACTTGCGGTCGTCCTGAAGCTGGACGCGATCCCTCCTCGGGTCGATCCTCAGCCCCCCCGCCCCTGGCCGCTCCAGGCCGATCCAGTCGGGCTGGCCGCTCCACTGGATGTACCGGTCGGCGTCGAGCGTCGCCGGGAGCGTGCCGCGGTCGCCCCCCGGGTCGCCGATGAAGTACGCGGTCCTGCCCGCGTGCTCGCCCGCCGCGAGCGTCCCCCCGAGGACGACGGCCTCGATCTCCTCCCCTTCGTCGGGGATGACCTCGTACTCCAGCCGGACCTGGCCCGGCTCGCGGACGACGCGCGCGATCAGCACGCCGGGCATCGGGTCGCGCAGCGGCACGACATGGATGGTCGTCGCGCCGTCCTGTTGGATCGAGACCTCCGCCGGATCCGCGGCGCGCTGGTTCGCCAGCTCCCCGCTCCACCCGGGTTTCACCACCGACACGCCCAGGTCCGTCAGGTACGGCGTCCCGCCCACCGACACCGAGACGACCCCCCGCCCGTCGGCCTCGACGGTCAACTGCCCCCGGGCCGGGGCGACGAGGATGCATAGCAGCGCGACGGTCGGGAGGGTGGGTCGCATGGCGAGACTCCGCCTTCGATGCGAGACGAATCGAGCCAGGGCATGGCGCGCGCCGCGCCGTCGAGGCTCACGGGCTCGCCTCTGGGTTCAATACGGCCAGCCCCTCGCCGGCCGCCAGGTTGCACAGTCGCTGGTCGGCGCACACGAAGGAATCCAGCGGGGCCGCCCAATGCAATTCCAGGGCGACCGCGAGTTGCAAGGCGTCGAGCGTCCGGATTTGTCGAGCAGTCCCGTGATCTCGAATCAACCGTTGAGCCCGGGCGTAATGCGAGGCGCGCATCCTCGCCACACGATACCGCCCACGGGCGACGTGGGACGCGAGGAGTTTACGCAGTCGCTCGAAGCCGCCGGGCGGGATCTCGCCGGTCCGGGTCTTGACCGCGAACACCGAAGTCGCCTCCACCAGCGTCAGCCGCGAGATTACCAGTTCGTTGGCCGGATCGTCGGCGAGTCGATCGACGACGGCCGTTCCCGCCTCGGGATGATAGCGTTTCACGAGAGCGCTGGTGTCGAGGAAGAGTCGCGCCATGGCTCAGAATCGCTCCGCCCGCTCCTCGTCGATGACGAGCCTGGACATCGACCCGCGAATGCTCGCCGTGGCGGCCCGGACCTCTTCCAGGGTCACGGTGTCGTCGGCCTCGCGCTCGCACTGGGCGACCGCGTCATGGTCCAGGAGATGGTCGGGGATCGCGTCCGGCCGAGGGGCAGTCCCACGGTCGGGGGCGGGAGCGTCATCCAGCAGGATGACGCGAACCCGCCGGCCGGCGAACTCCGTCGCGCGCGAGGCCACGTCTTCCCAGGTCCCCTCAATCGTCTTCGGCGACATGGCCGTCTCTCCTTTCGCGCGCCGTGCCGAGAGTTGGACGGACCGACCCGAGGCCCGCCAGGCGCCCGGGCGTCACCACTCCGGCGCGGCGGGCTGCTGCTGGGTGAGGCAGTGGAGCGTGCCCAGGCCCAGGACCAGGTCCAGGCAGTGGATGCCGACGACCTCGCGGTCGGGGAAGAGGTCGGCGAGGGTGTTCAGCGCGACGCGGTCGTTGGGGTCGTTGAACGTGGGGACGATCACGACGCCGTTGGCGATGTAGAAGTTCGCGTAGCTGGCCGGGAGGGCCTCTCCCTCGAACGTCACCGGCGCCGGCATGGGCAGCTCGACGACGCGCAGGCGGTTGCCGTCCTGGTCGCGCGCCGCGAGGAGGCGCTCCAGGTTCTCGCGCAAGGGCTCGTGGTTGGGGTCGGCCTCGTTCGGCTCGACGACCGTGACCACGGTGGACGGGTCGACGAACCGGGCGATGTCGTCGACGTGGCCATGGGTGTCGTCGCCGTGGACGCCGCGGTTGAGCCAGACGACCCGGGAGACGCCCAGGTACTTGGCGAAGATCCGCTCGTACCCCTCGCGCGTCAGGCCGGGGTTGCGCTCCTGGACGTCGCTCAGGATGCATTCCTCGGTGGTCAGCAGCGTGCCCTTGCCGTTGACGTCGATCGCGCCGCCTTCAAGCACCACGCGCCTCGGCTCGCCGTCGATCTCGACGCGGGGGACCCAGCGGCGGAGGCCCGTCTTGCGGGCGATCCGGCGGCCCAGGCGCTTGTCCTCCTGATGGTTGTCGTACTTGGCCCAGGCGTTGAACTTCCAGTTGACCATCGCGACCGACCGGGAGGGCTCCCCCTCGACCCCGAGGGGGCCGCCGTCGCGGACGACGAACGAGGGGGCGGAGTCGCGCAGCCAGACGCGGTCGGTGGCGGCCTTGAAGAAGCGGACGCGCCCCATGTGCGCGCCGGCGGCCTCCAGCATCCTCGACGCCTTCCGCCGCATGGACCAGTCGGCGACGACGATGTTGACCGGCTCGTGCCGGGTGAGGACGCGGACGATCTCCGAGTAGACCCAGGGGGTGGGGGCGAACTTGCCCGGCCAGTCCTCGCGGTTGTGAGGCCAGGCGATCCAGGTCGCCTCGTGCCGCTCCCATTCGGCGGGCATGCGGAAACCGAGCTGATCTGGGGTCGGGGACGGGTTCGGGTTCGGGGTCGTCGGCGTGGTCATGGCGGGGTCCGAGGTTCGTCGCTGTTCGATGGGTTCGACGCGCGGCGCGGGCAACCCGCGCCGCGCGGGATGGCTTCAGTCCAGGAACCGCCGGGTGATCGGCGCGTAGGCGTCGATGCGGCGGTCGCGGAGGAACGGCCAGTTGCGGCGGGTCTCCTCCTGGAGCCGGGGGTCGCAGTCGGCGACGAGGATCTCCTCCTTGTCGCGCGACGCCTTCGCCAGGATGCGGCCGAAGGGGTCGGCGATGAACGAGCCCCCCCAGAACTCGATGCCGCCGTCGGCCGCGCCTTCGTGGCCCAGGCGGTTGACCGCGCCCACGAACACGCCGTTGGCGATCGCGTGGGCGCGCTGGATCGTCTCCCACGCCGAGGCCTGGGCCTCGCCGAACTCGGCCTTCTCGCCAGGGTGCCAGCCGATGGCCGTGGGGTAGAACAGCACCTCGGAGCCCTGCATCGCCGTGAGCCGCGCCGCCTCGGGATACCACTGGTCCCCGCAGATCAGCGTGCCGACGTTGGCGTGCTGGGTCGGGAACGACTTGAAGCCCAGGTCGCCGGGGGTGAAGTAATACTTCTCGTAGAAGAGCGGGTCGTCGGGGATGTGCATCTTGCGATACATCCCGACCATCGACCCGTCCGCGTCCAGCACGACGGCCGTGTTGTGGTAGACCCCCGCCGCGCGCCGCTCGAAGACCGAGCCGACGATCGTCATCTTCGTCTCGCGCGCGATCGCCGCGAGCGCCTCGGTCGTCGGCCCGGGGACGGGCTCGGCGAGGTCGAAGATGCTCGCGTCCTCGACCTGGCAGAAGTATTCCGTGAGGAACAGCTCCGGCAGGCACGCGACGCGCACGCCCTTCGACGCCGCCTCGCGCAGCATCTCGCCCGCCCGGCGCAGGTTGTCGGCCGGGTCGTTCGAGCACCTCATCTGGATCAGCCCCACGCGGAACGGCGGGCGGTTCGCCCTCATGTCTCTCGATCCCTCGTCAGCCAACTCGGAACGGAAGCTCCCACACCAACATCGTAACAGAACGGCCCTCGCGGGGCTAAGATCACCGCCGCCTCCCGGCCGCGGCGGTTGAAACGCGGGGCGCGAGCCGCTACCCTCGTCCGGTATTCCCGTGTCCGACAACACCCGATCGACGAAGGACGACGCCCCGATGGGAGCCGAAGAACGCCTCGCCGCCCTCAAGCTGGAGCTGCCCCCCGCCCCGAAGCCGGTGGCCACCTACGTCACGGCCCTGCGCGTGGGCGAGGGGCTGTACATCTCCGGCCACGGCCCGCTCAAGCCCGACGGCACGCTGATCCTGGGCAAGGTGGGCGTCGACCTGGACGTCGAGGCCGGGGCCGCCGCCGCCCGCCAGACGGGGCTGGCGGTGCTGGCGACGCTCAAGGACCACCTCGGCTCGCTCGACCGCGTCGTCCGGCTGGTCAAGACGTTCGGCCTGGTCAACTGCCCGGCCGATTTCACCGAGCAGCCGAAGGTCATCAACGGCTTCTCCGACCTGATGCGCGAGGTCTTCGGCGAGGCGGGCGTCGGCGCCCGGAGCGCCGTCGGGGCCGGCTCCCTCCCCGGCAACATGGCCGTCGAGGTCGAGGCGATCTTCCAGATCAAGGACTGACGCCGTGGCGGGACGGATGGACGGCTCGCGCTGCCTGGTCGTCGGCGGCACCGGCGGCATCGGCCTGGCGACCGTCCTCCGCTTCCTCGACGAAGGCGCCACCGTCGCCTTCTGCGGCAAGACCGACGCCGAGGTCGACGCCGCCGTCGCCGCCCTGCGCGCCGCCGACTCCCCTGCCGATTTCCACGCCCTGACGGCCGACGCGACCGACCCGGGCGAGGTCGACGGGCTGTTCCGCGAGGCGATCGACCTGCTCGGCGGCCGGCTCGATGTCCTGTTCCACGTCGCCGGCATCAGCGGCCGTCGCTTCGGCGACGGCCCGTTGCACGAGTGCTCGCCTGAAGGCTGGGACGCCGTCCTCGCCGCCAACGCTCGCTCCACGTTCCTGACCAACCGCGCGGCCGTCCGCCGGATGCTATCGCAGCCGATCGACGCTCATGGCCTGCGTGGGACCGTCGTGAACACGGGATCGGTCCTGAGTCGGTCCCCCGCGCCCGACCATTTCGGGACGATCGCCTACGCGGCGAGCAAGGGGGCCGTGGAGGCGTTGACGCTCGCGGCGGCCTCGCGATACGCCCGCGACCGCGTCCGGTTCCACATGATCGCGCCGGCCCTGATCGAGACGCCGATGGCCGCTCGCGCGTGCTCCGACCCCGCCATCCGGTCGTACCTGGCGGCCAAGCAGCCCATGGCCGGCGGCCCCGGCGCGGCCGTCGACGTCGCGGAGGCGGCCCTCTTCCTCTGCGAGCCGGCCTCGCGGTTCATGACCGGCGTCGCGCTGAACGTCGACGGCGGCTGGAGCGTCTCGGAAGGCCGCCTCCCCCCCGCCCCGGAATCCGACGAACCATGACCGAAGACGTCCTCTCGCAATACCTCCGCGCCGCCCGCGCGGGGCTCGACGCCATCGAGGCCACGCAGCTCCCCGCCACGCGCCAGGCCGCCCGGCTGTTCGCCGACGCCATCCTGGCCGATCGCCTGGTCCACGTCTTCGGGACGGGACACTCGCGCATGGCCGTGGAGGAGATGTTCCCGCGATACGGCTCGTTCCCGGGGTTCCACCCGATCGTGGAGCTGTCCATGAGCTTCCACAACCCGGTCGTCGGCGCGAACGGCCAGCGCCAGGCCATGTTCCTGGAGAACGTGCAGGGGTTCGGCCCGGTCCTCTGGCGGAACTTCGCGACCAGCCCGGCCGACGTCCTGCTCGCCGTCTCCAGCAGCGGCTGCAACGCCGTGACGATCGACGTCGCCGCCGAGGCCAAGCGCCTGGGCATGACCGTCGTCGCGCTCACCTCGCTCGCGAACGCGGCCGTGTCGACCTCGAAGCACGAATCCGGGCGCAAGCTCCACGAGATCGCCGACCTCGTCCTCGACCACAAGGCCCCGCCGGGCGACTCGTCGGTCTGGGTCGACGGCTTGGAGACGCCCGTCTCCCCCCTCTCGTCCGTCACCGGCTGCGCGCTCATCAACATGGTGAAGGCGGAGACCGCCCGCCTGCTGACCGAGGCCGGCCGGCCCCCGAAGGTCCTCACCTCCGCCTGCCACCTCGGACCCGATCGCGCGCGAGCCCTGTTCGAAGAGACCTACGACGACTACCGGCGACGGATCGGCGTCCTCTATCGTTGAACACGGCCGGCGAATTCAATGCTCGTGCCACTCATCCTCTCGGGGAGTGGGGCTCAGCCATTGCACGAGATAGGTGATGGCCCGGCCGATGAGGCCCAACACTCCCGCGCACGCGATCAGGATGAGGCCCGTGAAGATCGTCGCGAGCAGGGCGGTCGCCGGGTCCAGCCTCAGCGTGGCGGCGGAATGCCACTGGAGGAGGAAGCACGCCGCGCCAACCCCCGCCGCGCCGGCGAGCAGTTGGGGGATGGGGAAGAACTGGCAGAACGCCACGACGACGCCCCCACGCGAGACGGTCTGGACCGCCCACGGATAGACGTGGCAGGCCCGACGCCCCGCCTCGTGCAGGAGCGCCACCCCAGCCGCCATCCCGAGCAGGCCCCAGCCGTAGGACAGCCAGGCCCCCATGAACGCCGGGAACGGCAGGTTGGCGACGTATACCCACGACCAGAGCGCGACCGGCGGCGTCGGCGCGGCCTTCGCGCGGAACTTCTCGGGTTGTTTCTCCGGCAAGTCATGGAAGTCGGGATCGTAGACCATCGCCATGCCCCCGTTCGCGCGGTCGGTCCCCGGCCTCAATCCCATGCTACCATCGACGTCGCGACGCTTGGCCGCGCAATCCGCGCTCCATGCTCGGCCCGTTCGCCATCGACGGCCGGCTCAAGGAGCCCGCGATTCCGCCAGGAGGCAGACCGCCCGGCCGATCAGTCCCATGGCCCCGGCCCACGCGATCAGGATTAGCCCCATGACGACCGTCGCGACCAGGGCCGTCGCCGGTCCCAGCCTCGTGCCGTTGGCAACATCCCACGGGACGATGAAGAACGCCGCGTCCACCGCCAGCTTCCCGATGATCATATGGATCACGGGATAGAGCTGGACGGCCGCCACGACCACGCCCCCATGCGAGACCCTTCGGATCGCCCAGGGACACGCGTGGCAGGAGCGACGCCCCACCTCGTACAGCAAGACCACCCCCGCGACCAGGCCGGGCAGCCCCAGGCCGAAGGACAGGTCGGCGCCGAAATACGCGGGGAGCGGCAGGTTCGCGATGTAGACCCACGACCAGAGCGCGACCGGCGGCGTCGGCTCGCCCTTCGCGCGGAACCCCTTGGGTCGCTTGTCCGGCAAGTCCTGGAAATCGGGATCGTAGACCATCGTCAGGCCCCCGCGCGGGCGTTCGGTCAGCGACGCCGACGCCATGCTACGCGGCCCCAAGCTGCTTTGCAACACAAAGTCACACGAAAGCTCGAAGCTTTGCCTCGCAAAGACCGTTTCGGAGTCCTCCCGCGCGAGGCCGGGGCCCCGCTTGCGACGTCTCGGCCGGGGGGTCATCATGGCTGGCGGTCCCCCGTCGGGGACCGGACGAGATCGAGACGACCCGGAGACGAGCCATGCTGAAAGTGCTGTGCGTCGCGCCGCTGCTGCTGATCGGGGCCGCCCTGGCCTACCCCGCGTTCGCGACGACCGCCGACGACAAGGCCGAGGGGCCGCCGCTGGCGCACATGGTCTTCTTCACGCTGAAGGACCACTCGAAGGAGTCGGTCGACGCCTTCGTCGCCGACTGCGAGAAGTTCCTCGGCGAACACGAGGGGACGGTCTATTTCTCGGTCGGCCGCCGCGCCGAGGACGTGGAGGAGCCTTCGAGCGTGAAGGACTTCGACGTCGCGCTGCACCTCGTCTTCGCCGACCGGAAGTACCGCGACAAGTACCTCGAAAGCCCCCGGCACGACGACTTCGTCGCCGCCATCAAGGACAAGCTGGAGAAGGCCAGCGTCTTCGATTCCTACCTGTCGAAGCCCTGAGCCGTCGATCGGCGGGGGGCGACGCCTCGGCGTCCCCCCTCAGATCGTCCAGTCGCGCGCGTGCTGCTCGTCGGTCAGATGCGCGATCGTGGTCCGATTCAGGATCTCGACCTGCGACGCCTGGAGTCGATCCCACAGCCGGGCGAGCGCGCCCGGCGTCGAGCGACGCGATGGACGATCCTGGATCGGGTCGCCGTCGATGACCCGCAGGACGTCGCCCAGCGAGATCGACATCGGGTCTCGGGCCAGGCGATAGCCCCCGGACGACCCCCGCGTGCTGGTCACCAGCCCCGCCCCCCTCAGCCGGATGAGGATCTGGGTCAGGAAGGTCTCGGGGATGCCGTAGGCGTCGGCGATCTCGCGGATCGGGACCGGTCGCGCGTCGCCGTGACGATCCGCCAGGGCCATCACGGCCAGGCAAGCATACTCCGCCTTCGCCGAGAGCTTCATCGCCGCCCTCCTGGAACCGCCGGGCGGTCACGACGCCTGGTGCCCGCCCCTCGTCAGTTCCAACAGGGTTCCAGCATCCTCTGGAAGCGCGACGGCGTCGTCGCCGCCAGGGCCCGCTCGTACGCGAGCCGATAGATCGCGGCCCAGGGACCGGACACCGCGAACCCGCCGTTCATCGGCCCGAACCCGGCCGCCGCCGCGTCGAAGGCCGGGAGGGTCGCCGCATGGGCCGGTGCCGCCGGGGGATTGACCGTCCAGTTGATTCGGGACATCCGCGAGACCTCTTCTTACGGGACTCGATCGCCATCTCCACCGCTATATTACCATCCCGATCACGATGGTCAAGTTGAATCTTCGGAATTCCCACTGACTTTAGGGGTATTCGTGTTGGCCGAATCCGAGGCACGTCGATCAGACTGATCGAGAAGGTCATGATGCATCAGGATTCTTTGATTAATTCCTTGCGGCCCGGGGCGCGGCGTGGCTATAAATTCCAGAGTCGGGCGGCCGGTCGCGGTCGCCCCCGGATCGACCGGACGCCGGGCTTCCAACAGAGGGTATCCACGATGACCGCGATGATGATGGAACGGGGCGCGATGGGGATGAACATGGGCATGGGCGGCATGACCTCCGGCGCCGCGATGCCGACGACGCCGCAGTGGATGATGGTCCCCCGCTGCGCGATCATGATGGAGAAGTGCGACGGCGGCATGCGGATGGTCTGCAAGACCGACGACCCGACCTCGGCGTCGATGATGCAGAACCTCTGCGCCATGATGGCCGGCGGCATGTGCTCCTGCTGCATGATGATGAACGGGATGATGATGTGCTGCTGCAACATGGCGATGGCCATGTGCAAGTGCGAGGCGACGGCCGACGGCGTCACCATGACCTGCACCAGCGGCGACCCCGAGTGCGCCAGGATGATCCAGGCCTGCTGCGACTGCATGACGACCATGATGGCGTCGGGCTGCGTCTGCTGCGTCTGCATGAACGGCATGCCGGTCTGCTGCTCCTGCTGAGCCCGGCGGGCCGCCTTCGAAACGCCATGCTCCGGGGCGATCGGCGTGATGATCGCCCCGGAGCATGGCGGGTCCGCGCGGGGGGCGGCCCCCCGGCCGCTCGTCGATCGCGGGCCGATTTCGATCCAGGCCGATGGTCGGCCATGGCGGCGAGGGACGTGGGGCGCGGCTGGATATCCGTGGGCCGGCTCGCGACCCGGCTCGCGAAGGCTCCACGGCTCGCGAGCGCCGGGCTCGACGCGGCCGGCGACGGCGGTCTAGAAGACCATGACGGCGTGCCGGTCGGTCGCCGCGAGCCCGGCGCTCAGATCGTCCAGTCGGCGACGTAGGGGTCGCGCAGCTCGCGGTTCTCCTTGATGAGATCCGCGACGGTCGTCTCGTCGACGACGTCGGCGATGGCCTGGCGGACACGGCCCCAGAAGCCGAAGAACGGGCACTGGCCGGGGTATTCGCACTCCTTCGGCCGTGACTGGCTGACGCAGTCGACCGGCGCGACGGGGCCGTCGATGAACCGGATGATCTGCCCGATGGTCAGATCCTCGGGCGCCTTCGCGAGGAGGTATCCCCCCTCGGCCCCGCGACGGCTGTTGACGAAGCCCCCCCCGCGGAGCTGGCTGAGGATCGCCTCCAGGAACTTGATCGGGATGTGCTGGCGCTCGGCGATCTCGTTGGCCTTCATCGGCCCGGGGCCGCGATGCTCCGCGAGCGCGTAGATGGCCCGCAACGCATAATAACACTTCGCCGATATCGTCATCCCGCCCTCTTCCGCTCGCGACCGCTCGGCCGGCCATCCCCACCCTTTCGATTCTACCCCACCCGCGCGACGCGGTGAATCCCCCCTTGTCCGTCGACTTCGTGGAGATTCATCGAGCGCGACCCTTCCCCCTCTCATTGAACGCGAAAGGGCGGGCGCGGGGACCTCGCCCCACGCCCGCCCCCTGTGGACGACCAACGGTGTTCTCGCCTCGGAGACGTCGGGTCAGTTGGCCCGGCGGCGGCGGGCCGCCATCACCAGCCCGGCGGCGCCGGCGATCAGCCCCATCGCCACGCTGGACGGCTCCGGCACGGCCGGCGTGGGGAGGCCGCGAACCTCGAAGTTGTAGGTCGTCGACGCGCCGTTGAAGCCGAAGGTGATGTTGTCGACGGCCCCCTCGAAGGAGTAACCCGAGCTGGAGCCCACGCCGGAGGAGAACCCGATGATGCTGAGATTGTTCACGGCCGAGATGGCGATCCAATCCTCGAGCGTCATGTTGTAGCGATAGTTCGCCTGGCCCAGATGGGCGATGTCGCCGGTGTACCAGAAGTTGCCTCCGAGCACGTCGCTGGTCGTCCACTCGCCGGTCGGGATGGCCGTGCTGGACGAGCTGGCCGCGTTGGCGAAGCCGTTGTAGATCGGCTCCCAGACCAGGTACCTCTGGTTCGACAGCAGGATGCGAAGGCTCGGCACCTGGGTCGTGCTGTTGCTGGAGGCGCGATACCAGTCGTAGGCGAGCGAGGTCAGCTCGCTGAGGGTTCCGAGGTTGCCGCCGGGCCTGTACTCGATGTCGGCCTTGTTGTTGGTGCCCGATCCGGTCGCGCCGTTGGTCTTGAGGTAGACCGAGCCGTTGCTACCGGCACCCGCGAAGGTGGTGGTGATGCCAACCTGTCCGCCCCTATAGACATTCGTGTAGGACCAGCCGCCCGACAGGGCTTGCGAGTTGGCGAGGGACCCCGGAAGGAACCCCAGTTGGGTGACGCTGTCTCCCGGCGAGGTGTTGTTGGAGTGGATGATGACCGTGCCCGCCGTCGTCGCGCCGCAGCAGCCCAGCACCAGCGCCGCCGCCCACATCATCCGACGACCGCCGCTGACCAAGAAATGCGCCATGTCCGACCCCTTCACCATCAAGCTGACGTTGTAGAGAGGCGATGCATCCGACCCCACTGACCGGTTCGCCCGTCCGTCGACCACGAGACGGACTATAATCCATCAATTTTGGATCACACAGTCATGACTCCATTTATCATCGCGTGATGCCGCGGTCCATCGCCTGGCGCAAAGGGGCATCGCTCGGTAATCTTGGCGATGCGCACGAGGCGCGTCCTGTCACGGCCCGGACCTCGGA
The DNA here is from genome assembly GCF_037189885.1 of Paludisphaera sp. Lineage (NCBI taxonomy): Bacteria > Pseudomonadati > Planctomycetota > Planctomycetia > Isosphaerales > Isosphaeraceae > Paludisphaera > Paludisphaera sp. Next base: position 107,131 of record NZ_JBBCIR010000004.1, on the reverse strand, counting down.
CGAGGCGGCGATGAGAGGGCGTCGCGCCAGTCGGCGGGCCGCGACGCGGGTGATCCTCTCGCGGGCGTCCATCGACGCCGAAAGGCGGGCGCGGGGGCCTCGCCCCGCTCCCGCCAGGAAGGCGGCGTCGATCTGTCGACCAGGAAGCCCCCGGCTCAGGTCGCCCGGCCGCGGCGGCGATCAGCCCCATCGCCACGCCCGACGGCTCGGGCACGGCCTCGAAGTTGGTTGACCGTGCCGTCGAAGTCGCGAAACCGGCCGTATCCGAGCGTCGTCAACCGATTCAGCGTCCCGCCGAGGAAGCCGCCGGGCGTGTACCAGAGGTCGGCCTTGCCCGTCCCGCTGGCGAGGCTGAAGTAGGCCGAGCGGTTGCCACTCCGAGCGTGCTCCGTGTTGACGCCGACCGTGGCGTCCCGCCGAACGTTGGCGTAGATTCAGCCTGGCGAGGTTGTTGTAGGGAGTCGATGCATCCGATCTCATCGACGGGTTCGCCCGTCCATCGGCCATGGGACGCGATCCAAGCCACCGAAACGTCCGCATACAGCAATTCTCATCATACGATCCTCACCCCCGGACTCCTCGCCGCGACGCTTGGCGTCGCGATTCGTCGACTCGGCCCCGCTTCGGGCTGGCCGCGAGGGGCCGCATCCTCGCGAGACGCCTGGAACCGTCGGCTTTGTCGTGGAAGCATCCGAGCCTCGCGGCTATCCTGGCGTCGGGTCTTACTTTTTTGAAAGCGCAGAGGACGTCACGACCTGGGGGGACGCATGAGCGAACAAAACCGCCGCACGTCGCGCCGATGGTTCGAAGAGGTGTGGAACGGCCGCGACGCCTCGGGTGCCCTGTCGATGTGCAAGGCGGACGCCGTGGGGCACTCCGAGGGGGGCGACATCCACGGCCTCGATGAATTCATGGACTTCCGCGCCCGCTTCCTCGGGGCCTTCCCGGACCTGACCTTCGAGGTCGAATCCGTGGCGGCCGACGGCGACGACGCGGTCGTCCGATGGGTCGCGCGCGGGACGCACACCGGCGACGCCCTGGGCATCCCCGCGTGCCGCAAGACGGCCCAATTCCGCGGAACGACCTGGCACCACTACGAGGATGGCGTGATCGCCGAGGTGTGGGACTCGTGGAACCTGGACGGCCTGATGAAGCACCTGACCGAGGACTCGGTCGAGGCCCAGGCCGAGTCCGAAAGCCGGCCGGCGGCCCCCCCCGCCTTGCCCGGCATCGCGGCGCGACCGGGGCTCGCCGATCGGATCAGCGAGATTCGCGAGGAGGTCTTCGGCGAGCACGGCGGCCCCGAGCTGGCGCGTCGCCTCGGGATCCCCGGCCGGACGCTGTACGACTACGAGACCGGCGCGACCGTGCCCGCCGAGATCCTCCTCAAGCTCGCCGACCTGACCGGCGTGGAGCTGCGCTGGCTGATGACCGGCGAGGGCCCGCGCTACCAGAAAGGCCGCGAGCCGAAGCCCAAGGCCTGATGGATCGCCACGCGCGCCGGGCTCAGGCCCGCGTCAGGATCGCCCGGCGCGCCTCGGCGAGCCAGTCGGCCGACTTCGGGAAGTCGGCGTAGTCCTTGATGGGTGCCAGGATCGTGTCGTCGGGGCCCACGCCGGCCGATTGCAGCAGCGCCATGTCCTGGAGGCTCTCGGCGAAGACCTCCCAGCGGATCGAGTCGAGCGGGCCGTCGGGGCCTGGATAGACCGCGAAGGCGTCGCCGTAGGGCATCCCCGGCCACGCGCCGACGGAGGCGTCGGCGAACGGGTCGCCGATCTTGCTCGTGCAGAAGACGAACCAGTAGTTGTAGCCCCAGTGCAGGAACCCCCGCGCGCCGAGCCGGTGGAACAGCCAGCCGGTCATGCGGATCTTGGCCAGAGGCGTGTCCAGCAGCCGCTGGACGAAGCGATCGCGCGGGCCGCAGCAGAAGTAGGCCCACGCCGGGCAGCCGGCCCGCGTGAACGCCGGCGCGGTGGCGATGCTGGGGATGGGCATGTCGGAGAGGCGCTCCGTGGCGAAGCGCGGGTCGCTCATCGCGTCCATGACCTTCATCCACGGCGCCAGCTCCGTCAGCAGCGCGCGGGCCTTGCGATAGTCGGCCATCTGGACGTCGCCGTCGGGCTCGTCGGCGCAGTGGAACAGCGATCGATCCAGGACCCCTTCCTCCTCCAGGAACGCCTTGAACTCCGGGAGGAACTGGGCGAGGAACGCGCGGTAGGTGTCGGAGGTCGCGGCGATCTCCGGCTCCCAGAGCATGGGGCCGATCGCCTCGTCGTCGCGTTCGAAGACGCGCTGGGGGTGCCGCGCGCTGGTCGGCGCGGGGGTGAACAGGTGGGGCCATTCCAGGTGGTTCGCCCCGGCCTCCACGGCGATCCGCACCCAGCGCCGGACGTCCTCGAAGTCGAACTCGTAGCGATCCGGCGCGGTCCGCTTGACCTTCAGGAGCTGCGCGGGGCGTTCCAGGATCTCGTGCCGGATGTTGAGCAGCGGCGTGTAGATCACGTCGACGCCGTGATCCGTCAGGTTGCGGATGTAGGCCGCGGCGAGCTTCCAGAACTCCTCGCCGCACGGCTTGACGCGATACCACTCCCAGATGGAATCGGCCGAGATCCACTTCGTCACCGGGAAGTCCCGACGCGGCCGGACGACCAGCGGGCGAACGTCGACCCGGACGGGCATCTCGATCGTGACGGGCTCGGGGCGGGTGAAGTCGACGTAGCCGTAGCGGTTTTCGAGCGTCAGCTTCACGAGGACCTCGTGGACGCCCGGCGTCGCCCCCTCGGGGACCTGGAGCGAGATCCAGAAGACCCCGTTCGCCTCGGGACCGACGTGGGCGCGGGGCTCGTCGTGCAGCGGGTCGGGGCAGAGCCCGGGGATGAAGCCGACCCCCTCCAGCTCGTCCTTCGGCGTGTAGGTGTCGAGGTGTTGCATGGGCACGAAGCCGACCCGGCGGACGCGGGCTTCCCAGCCGTCCGGGGGGGAGACCTCGCAGCGGACGACGGCGGAATCGGTCTCCACGTTGCGGAAGCACGCCTGCAGCGACAGCCGCTCGTTGCGCGCGGCGAGCATCTCCAGCGACGTCATTTCGCCGGGAGGAGAGGTGGGATAGACTCGCCGCAGGGACGTCTCCAGCCAGCAGCGGAGGCCGTCGCGTTCGATGGCCTTGGCCGGCTCGGCGCCCGCCTTCGCCTCGATCGTCCCCAGGGCGCCCGCGATGGCCAGGCCCCGGATCGCGTCCCTTCGATTCATGGCGGTCATCCCCGATTCGCGCGGTCGCCGGCGATCGTCCCGCCGCCCTCGCGGCGAGCCCTCCGGATCAATCTACACGAGCCGACATCCGCCCGGAACCACGCCCCGAAGGAGCCCCCATGCGGAACCGATCCCTTCCCATCGCCACGTTCGCCCTCGCGTCATGGGCCGCGATCGCGGCCCGGGCCGACGACGCGCGGCCCGCCCCGCCCGCGATCCGCGCCGAGATCGGCGAGGCGCGGGCACCGGTCGCCTACTGGCTGGAATCGTCGCTCCGTCGGGTCTATCCGGCGACCACGCCCGGCTCGTCGAGCCTGGCGATGACGGTCCCGCGAGCGGGCCGGGCGTCGTTCCAGGTCTGCGTTCGGAACGACAGCATCCATCCCGTCGGCTTCCGCTGCGCGGTCGCGGGCGCCGACGACCTGAAGCCGCGCGTCCGGCTCGTGGGGCTCGTCCCGCTCCCCCACTTCACGCCCGGCACCGCGCCCGAGGAGTTGGAAGGAGTCGAGCACGGGCCGGGGCTGGTCCCCGACCCGCTCTACCCCGAGGACTCGGTCCTCGTCGGGCCGATGGAGTCGCGGTCGTTCTGGATCTCGCTGGATGTCCCCGCGGGCGCGGAGCCCGGCCCGCGGACGATCACCGCGCGGGTCACGCCCTGGGGCGCGAGCGAGTCGGTCGAGATGCCCGTCGCGCTGGGGGTCGCGGAACTGGTCGTCAAGCCCCGTCGCGACTTCCCCGTGATCCACTGGTGGCGCGGCGAGGCGACCTGGGACTACTACGGGACCGAACGCTTCGACGAACGCTGGTGGGAGCTGACCAGGGCGCAGCTCCAGAACATGTGGGACCACGGCTCCGACGTCATGCCCGTCCCCCTGCTCGTCGCGCGTCGGGAGGCCTTCAAGCGGCCCTGCCAACTGCTCGACGTGGAGGAGACGGCGCCCGGCCGCTACGCCTTCGACTGGGCCCGGACCAAGCGATTCATCGACATGTGTCGCGAGATCGGCTTCCGCGAGTTCGAATGGTCGCACCTCTGGATCTACTGGGGCGCCGAGAACCCGGTCCGCGTCTACACGCCGAAGGGGGACGGCTTCGAGATGCTCTGGCCGCCGGACATCAGCGGCTTCTCGGACGTGTTCCTCAACTTCCTGGACCAGTTCCTCCCCGCGTTCCACGAGTTCCTCGTGAAGGAAGACCTGCTCGACGGCGCGTACTTCCACCTTTCGGACGAGCCGGGCGAGGGCCGGCACATCGAGAACTACCGCAAGGCCCGCGCGATCCTCCGCGAAAAAGCCCCCTGGATGCAAGGCAAGGTGATGGACGCCCTCAGCTCGATCGAGTACGGCCGCGAGGGGCTCACCGACATCCCGATCCCGCTCGTCTCCTCGGCCCAGGCCTACATCGACGCCGACATCCCGCACTGGGTCTACTACTGCTGCGCCCCGACGGGGCCGTGGCTCAACCGCTTCCTCGACACCCCGCTGGCGAAAATCCGCATGTCGGGCTGGCTGTTCCACCGCCAAGGCGCGCGCGGCTTCCTCCACTGGGGCTTCAACTACTGGCATCTGATGGAACGCGAGGAGTTGGGCGACCCGTTCCACGACGCCTCCAACGGCTCGTGGCCGAACATCCCCTTCGGCGACCCGTTCATGATCTACCCCGGCAAGGACGGCCCGCTCGACTCGATCCGCTGGGAGGTGTTCGCCGAGAGCCTCCAGGACATGGCCGTTCTCCAGACGGCCGGCGTCAGGCCGGACGACCCGCGGCTGGCCGCGATCAAGACCTACGCCGACTTCCCGAAGTCGGAAGACTGGCTGAAGACCGCGATCGACGCCGTCCTCGCGCCCGGGCCATGAACGTCTCCGACCCCGCCCTCAGGACTTGATCTCGACCCGGCGGGCCCGGACGCGATCGGTCCTGGGGAGGAAGACCTTCAGGACGCCGTCCTTCAGCTCCGCGGTGATGCGGTCGCGGTCGACGTCGTCGCTGAGGATGAACGAGCGATGGTAGTCGCCGATCGGGAATTCCTGATGGATCAGCCGCGCGGGGTCGGCGTCGGGCTCGTCGATCCGGGCGTCCAGGGTCAGGACGTTGTGTTCGAGCTGGATCGTCAGGTTCGATTCGTTCGCCCCCGGCAGGTCGGCCTCCAGGGTCAGCCCGTCGGGGCCCTCGTGGATGTCGATCGGCGGGGTGATGGCGGGGCGGGCCTGCGCGGCGTGCCTCGCCTCGTCGTCGCCGCGCGACCTCCCCGCGCCCGGGGGGCCGACGGGGACGCGGATCGGCGGGTGGGAGTCGCTCACGGCCGTCCTCCTTCCTCGCCGATGTCGATCGGCGGCGAGCCGGAGCCCGGGGCGGTCAGGGCGATCTGTCGCGGCCTGGCCCCCTCGGCGCGGGGGAGTCGGACGGTCAGCACGCCGTCGGCGAACTGGGCCGTCACCCTCGCCTCGTCGACACGATCCGGCAGCGTGATGGTGCGCGACCAGCGCCCCATGAAACGCTCCTGACGCCGGTACGAGTCGTCCTTCACCCCCACCGGCCGCCTCCGCTCGCCGCGGAGAGTCAACGTCTCGGGGGTCACCGTCAGCTCGACTTCGCCCGGATCCATCCCCGGGATTTGCGCCGAGAGGACGAACTCCGCCCCCGTGGTGGCAAGGTTCAGCGGCGGGAAGGCGCGGACGTGCCGCAGCGCGCGGAACGGGTCGAACGACTGAAACAGCCTCCCCATCTCGCGCTGGAATTCGTGGAAGGGATCCCACCCCCCAGACCAGTCCGGCCCCGCCATGTTCACCCCCTGAATCACGCCTCGGGTCGTCGGTTCCCATCAGACGCAGAGGATGTGCCAGCTTGACAGAAAATCGGGAATTCAACAGCCTGTCTTCCCTAACACGCTGCCACCATGTCAGTTACAACAAAGCAAAAGTCGACCCGGGGCGTGATCGCGTCCTAATCCGGCTCGCGACCGCCTGCCATTTTGACGCCCTGGACGGCCGACCGTCAATCCGGCGGTCGCTCGCGGCGAGGATGGCAGCCGGGCTCACCAGGTGACGACCATGCGACGCAGGGTCGCGACCTCGTCGGCGGGGGTGATGGAGAGCCAGTTGACGCCATGAAGCAGCCGGGGGTCGAGGTCGAACTCCTCGCCGTCGAGGCTGGCTCGCAACGCGGCGTAGTTGCGGCGCAGGGTGAAGCGGTGGGTCTCCACCGGTCCGTCGGGGGGGGATTCGGCGAGCGTGGCGTGGTCGGGGGTCAGGGGGCAATTGACGATCCGGAGCCGGCCCAGGGCGCGACGACTCGCGACCACCTCCGACTCGAGCCGGAAGACCTGCGGCAGCGCCATCGGGAGGACGTAGGAGGCGGGGCCGGTCGGCGAGGGCGACAGCGGGACGACGACGAACTCGGGGACCGGGAAGTTGCGCATCAGGGGGTCGATCGCCCTGGCCCGCTGGTGCAGCGCCGCGGAGTCGACCGGGGCGAGGAAGCGGCACGACGAGAGGGCCACCGCGACGAGCGCCACCGACCCCGGGGCCGCGATCAGGAACCAGCGCGGCGGGCGTCCCTCCACGGCGAAGGGGCAATAGAGGAGCATCGCGACCCGTTGCAGGAGCTGGGTGTTGAAGCCCCCCGCGCCCCAGAAGGTCGGCGCCGCCGCCGGGGGGGCCTCCGGGGCAGCCGACGGGGCGACGCGGGGGAGCCGGCCGCTGGAGAGGCCCACCAGCCATCGCGCGTAACGGGTCGATTCCCCGAGCGGCGCCGCGGCCTTGCGATCGGCCAGGAACTCCTGATCGATCCGCATCTGGCCTCGGAGCCACCAAAGGTGCGGCAGGAAGAACCAGAGGACCTGCGTCAGCCCCGCCAGCGCGTGGAACCAGGCGTCGCCGCGGTCCGCGTGCGCCAGCTCGTGCAGCAGGATCAGGCGGAGCGCGTCGCGGTCGAAGTCCTCGCGGTCGATCTCCGCCGGGACGAGGATGACCGGGCGGATCACCCCGCCCAGCACCGGCCTGCGGAGCCGCGAGGAGACGCGGAGCGTCGGGTGCGGCGGCGACCGGCCCAGGTCGTCGACCAGCTCGTCGAACGCCGCGCGGAGCGTGGGGCACGGCTCCCGCGACCGATCGACCAGCCGGCGGAACCCCCAGAGCCCCAGGCCCATCCAGGCCAGGCCGACGGCCGCGCCGGCCAGGTACAGGAGCGCGCCGACGCGGACCAGCCGCTCCCCCGCCGGCCACTCCGCGGGCGCGCCGCCGGACCGTCGGCTCGCGTGCGCTCCGCCCGGCGGTACGAGGGCGGGGGGCGCCGCGATGTCCAGCGGGTCCTGCTCCGGCACCAGCGGCGGCGGCACCAGTCCCGTGCTCAGAAGCCAGTCGACGGGATAGACCGTCGGCGCGACGTGGAACGCCGCGAGCGGGAACATCAGCAGGGCCGCGTAGACCCCCGACCTCGCGAGGACGACCCGGCGGGCCGGCTGGCGGGTGAAGACCACGACCGCCACGATGAGGCTCAGCAGGATCGCATTGGCGACCGCCGCGTCGATCAGCGTGCGGCTGAACTCGTCCAGCACGATCCACATGCCGCCCGAAGACTCCTCCCCGACGAAGGGTCCCCGGCCCGACCGGCGCCCTGGAGACGCATCGCGACCCCGGCGCTCCCCGGGAAAGGGGATGGGGCCGGGAAGGGCCCGCGCGTCGCGCCCGTCCCGACCCGGCTGCGTAGCCTTATGCGCCCGGCGGGCGTCAGGCGTCCTTGTCGCCCTCGGCGGCCGGCTCGGCCGGGGCCGCCGCCTGCCCGCGGGCGTCGTCGATCATGGCGCGGAGCCGGTCGAGCTCCTCCGGCGTGGGGGGCTTGGAGTCGAACAGGGCCACCATCACGCGGTCCAGCGCGCCGTCGAAGACGCGGTCCACGAACTTGCGGGTCAATTCGCGAATCGTCCGCTCGGACGACTTCTTGGGGTGGTAGATGAACGTCCGCCCCTCGACGACGTGGCGCACCAGCCCCTTCTTATCTTCCATGATGTTCAGGAGGGTTTGCACGGTGCTGTAGGCCACCGGCCCGGAGTCGCGGTTCAGATCCTCCTGAACGTCGCGAACGCTGGCCTGGCCCCGAGCCCAGAGGATCTTCATGATCTCGAGCTCCCGATCGGTCACCATCTGAGTCTTGCGCACGGGACTCTCCTAGCGGATGATCGGAAAAACGAAAATGATCATCCTCGCAACGTACCCCGCGCCACCGGCCTACGCAAGCTGAAAGATTTCGGAATGCGCACGCCTCCATACAGGGCATCTAGAAATCGACGCCGGCGTCGATCAGGCGGAACTTTCCCCCTCGGCCAGCCGCCGGGCCAGCATCTCGGGGAACCGTGAATACCAACGCCTATTCAGAGGCGAGGGATGCGGCAACGGCGCGACGATCACGGCCCTGTCGCCCCCCCCCGGGATCGGGAGGCGGCAGGGGTACTCGGCGTCGAACCGGGCGTCGGTCGCGGCCGATTCGGGGAACGTTCCCCCCTCGGCGTAGGGCTCGAACCAGCGGAACGCCTCGGTCCCCAGTGTGAGCACCCGCGAGCCCGACCAGAACCGCGCCAGCAGCTCGGCAACGTACGGCCGGAACCGCGCCCGGACCGATTCGGAGTAGGCCTTGTTCCCCGGCGGCTTGAACGGGACCGTGTTGGTCAGCAGGGCGAACTTCAACGCCTCTTCCGGCTCCCCGCCGCCGTGGGCCGCCACGATCCCGGCCCGGACCAGCTTCCCCCCCGCGCCGATCAGCGGCTGCGCCGCCGCGACCTCGTCCCGCCCCAGGTCGCGGGCGAGGATCGCCACGGGCGCGTCGAGCGCCCCGGCGAACAGGATCGGCCGCGACGGGTCGCGCCCCGCCTTCTGGTAGACCGGCTCGTCGACCGGGAACGGCTCGCGGCTGGCCTCGGCCTCGGCCTCGTCGATGAGCCGCTCAATGGTCCTGGCGTGCGGCACGGGGAACTTCCTCGAAAAGAACTGCAAACCTGAAATCCGCCGGCCCGGCGCGAAGATCATACGGACGACGGCGAATACCGTCGAGTCTTTGGCAATTCGGATGTCACCCAGGGAACCCCGGCGCGATCGGGGTCGGCCCGGGCCGATCCGCGCGCCGGGCGATCGGGAAGGCCGCGCGAAGTGCCGTGGAGGTTGGGCGGGCGCGACCTGGACGCGGGACTCACCGGGCGTGAAGCGCCCATCCTCTTCCCGGCCGGGCATGGTTTTGGACACGACGCCGTGACATGATTGGTCCCACTCGATCGGGTGCCGGTCAACCCGGCCGCCCGTCACATTTTTCGGAGCCCTCGATCAACTCAAGGAGCATCATGGGCTACTCGCACATGTTTTACGCGGTGGATCTGCCGCGGCTTCGGTCGACCTTCGGGTCGCAGGATCTGGGGCTTTTCGAGGCGGTCGTGAAATCGAGCGAGTCCCTCACCGAGGAGGAGACGGGGGCGCTCCGAGAGATCATCCAGGGAGAATGTCGGAACGAGCCCGTCGCGGAGCATCTCTACGGATACGCCCTGAAGGCGATCTGCGAGCATGTCGGAGAGTTGCTCCTCGTGGGCGACGTGGCGGCCGTGCGCGATCACCCCTATCGCTCGAAGCTGGTGGCCAGCGGCCCGCCGGTGGCGATCCCCTACACGGGTCGCGACTTCCCCGAGATCGGCCACCTGTCGCGGGACGACCTGGCCGAGGAGTACAGGCTGGCCACCGAGACGAGGCCGAGGGCGAAGCGGTCGCTCGGCGGGTTCCTGCTCCGCAAGCTGACCGGCGGCATCGCGGGCCGCGAGCCGGACGCCGAGGATGTCGCCGAGGACATGGAGCAGTACGCGGAAACCCTGAAGGAATGCATCAACCGGAATGCGTCCCTGGTCTCGTTCCGCCATTGATCCACGGCCGATGATCCGACCGTCGGCGTCCGGCTTACCCCACACCGACGGGGTCGGGAGCACGCGCCGTCGTCCCGGGCGTCACCGGCCCATCTCCCCTCGCCGGGGCGGCCAGCAACTTGACAGAGTGGCCGCGCGTCATTCGAAAATGACGAACGAAGCCAACTCGAAACCGCAACCAAGCCCTGGTCTGTCAAGGACTTAAGTCGCCCATCGCGGGCACGCCTCGACGACGAACGAAGCCAACTCCGCCGATCGCCGCGAGGGCCGAACGGCGAGGCCCCCGACGGGTCGTCGAGGGCCTCGCGGAGGTCGAGCGTGGTGGGTCAACGGCCGGCGGTGGTCCCGAATGGGACGCGGGGGGGGAGGATGACGGAGTCCTGATCGTGGACCCCGGGCTCCAGCTTGCGGGCGTTGTTGAGGTAGACGTCGCGGTCGTCGGGGCCGACGAGCCGGGAGCGGAGCCAGCGGACGCCGCCGTCGCTGTACAGGACGTTCTGGCCGGCGCCGTAGTGGTTGGGGCTGTTGTGGTCGACGTCACCCAGCAGGACGCCGTCGGGGGGCTGGTCGGCGACGACGGCGATCAGCGACGCCGGCCGGGCCGAGATCGGGCCGACGCGGCCGGAGGCGTGGCGATAGCCGGGGTTGTAGCCGTAGTCCCAGTTCACCATCTTCTCGTAGGACGCCGGGTCGGTCCGGCGGAGTTCCTCGGCCTGCTCGAACGAGGCGAGCTTGTGGGCGTGGGCGAGGTCGTTGCGGCCGTTGTAGGGGCAGTCGAGCACGCCGAGGTCGGGGAGGAGCCCCGCGCCCCGGAGCATGGCGGCGAACAGCCCGCTCTGGGCGTCGGCCCGGTCGCCCGGAGGGGCCGGGTACGACGGATGGATCGTGGCGTACTCGCCCAGGCTCTGGCCGATCTGCTTCAAGTTGAAGACGCAGCCCGCCTGGTCCATCCGCTCCCGCGAGCGCTGGACCGCCGGCGTCAGCGTGAGCAGGCCGGCGATGAAGATGCTGGCGGCGACGGCGAAGTCGGCCAGGCGGAAGGGGACGCGGGTGGGGATGTAGTCGAGGACGGCGGGGTCGTTGGCGGGTGCCTGGGCGACGAAGGCGAGCGTGCGTTCGGCGAGGCCGGGGGGCGGGGCGTAGGCCAGGCCGTCGTCGCAGAGGTCGTCGACCCCGCGTCTGATCGCCTGGATTCGGGCGTCCAGGTCGGGATCCAGCCTCGCGTCTTCCTCGAGGGCCCGCCGCCTCGGGTCGTCGAGCTGACCGAGGGCGAAGTCGAGTAATTCGTCGGCGTTCATGGCGTCAATCTTCTTTCCCGTCTCGCTTCGCCGCCTTCGCCATCTGCTGGAGCTTGGCGAGGGCGGCGTGCAATCGCGATTTCACGGTGCCCACGGGAATCTTGAGGATCTCGGCGATTTCCCGATACTTCAAATCCTGGTGGTACGCCAGAATCAGGGTCTGCCGCAGCAAGTCCGGGAGCTTCTCCACGCTCTCCCTGACCCACTCCCGGCGCTCCCGATCCTGGAGACCGGCCAGCGGGCCGGCGTCGTCGTTGACGAGCATGTCCAGCAGCGAGCCCGCGTCGGCCTCCCCGCCGGGGGCGGAGAGGCGTTGGTCCAGGCTGACGGTCGGTCGTCGTCCAGCCTTCCGCAGCAGGTCGACCGCCTGGTGGGTGGCGATCGCGTACAGCCACGGCCGGAACGGCCGCCCGTCCTCGTACAGGCCGCGCTTCAGATGAATCTGGAGGAATGTGTTCTGGAACACGTCCTCCCCCATCGAGGCGTCGCCCGTGTATCGAGCCAGGTAGCGGAACAGCTCCCGCTCGTAGCGATGGACCAGCTCGTTGTAGACCTTCTCGTCACCGGCGTCGCGATACCGGCGCATGAGTTCCTCGTCCGTCTCGTGGGCGAGGCCCCGCTCCGATTCCGTCCCGATGACCTTAACCATGGTTACGCACCGTCACGATCGAGGGTTCGATCCGGCTCCCAGAAGAGACGCCCGCGCCCGGGGAATCCCGGGCCGTCGCGCGGGGGACGGGCCGCCGGGGGCGCCGACGTCAGTATATCCGGCGGATGGCCTCGACGTTAGGCCTCGCCGGCAGGACGAGGTCGGGGCCGAGCCGGAAGGCGGGCCAGGCCGGCCGGAGGTGGGGCCAGTAGACCGTGAACGCCCGGCCGATCACCAGCGACCGCGGCACCTCCCAGCTCTCCCTCCCCGACTCGTCCCAGCCGCGGTCGGGGGCCGTCGGCGTCGTCTGGTCGACCCGCGTCCAGGCCCGGCCGTCCCGGCTCCACGAGCTGTTGTCCCCCAACATCATGTAACGGCCCGCCTCGATCGGGTACTCGCGGGGCTCGCGCCAGCGCAGGGCGGCGTACCGGTCCGGGTCGGCGAGCAGGTCGAAAAGCTCCTGGGGGGGCTTGAGCCGGTACTCCAGCAGGTCGTCGGAGTCGGGCTCGCCGGGGTCCCGCGTGTAGTGGACGTCGCGCCTCAGGACCAGGGCGCTCACCGTCGCCGAGGTCCCTCGCGCCGCCACCCGCGCCGGCTCCAGGTCGTCGAAGGTCGGGGCCGGCGGGTCGTCGAACCGCGTCTCGTAGGGCAGCCCGTCGCCGAAGGGGAGCGCGTCGTCGACCCAGAGCGTCAGCCGGTCGTCGATGTTGGCGAAGGTCAATTCGTGCGAGCCGCCGGCCCGGATCGCGGTCGGGGCCTCCCCGAGGATCCGGCCGTCGCGCGAGAGGGTCGCCCGGCCGGTGGCTGCGTCGATCTCGCAGCGATGGACGACGCCCCCTTCGATCAGGTCGACGCGGACCGCCCCCGTCGGCTCGGCGACTTCCAGGCGCAGCGAGAGGGCGAGGTCGCCGACCCAGTGGGGCTGGAACCACGGCCGGGTCGCGATCCGGACCTGGGAGAGCCCCTGGGGGGCGAGGTCGGTGTTGAACGAGCAGAAGTCGGTGACGAGGCTGGCGCGGGGCGGCGTGTCCGGCTCCCTCCCTTCGACGATCGCCTCGGCCTGCTCGGGGGACGGGACGACGTGCCGATATCGCAGCTCGCGCCAGGCGTCGTCGGCCTCGGCGCGATAGGCGCCGGGCGTGGCCTCGTCCCAGCCTTCCCAGCGCCGCCATCGGGGGTCGCCGGCGAGGCGTCCGGGGCGATAGGCGTCGACGTGCACGGGGATGTTCACCTGGAGGGACTGCCGGGGCGGACGGCGGAGGATGGCCGGCGGCCCGCCCCCGTCGAGTTCGCTCCGCCAGATGTCGCCGCGGCGGATCTGGAGGAGGTCGCCGGGCATGCCGACGAGCCGCTTGATGTAGCGGACCGAGGGCTCCTCCGGGAGCTTGAAGACGGTGACGTCCCAGCGCCGGGGCTCCTCGCGGCCGAGGCCGGGGGCGAACGGGACGGAGACGCCGGTCTTGAGGGTGTAGACGCGGTCGCCGGCGAAGCTAGGCAGGTGGTCGACGCGGGCGGGGAGGCGGCAGTTCTCGCAGACTCCCCACTTCACTCGCAAGCCCGTGGCGCCGCCGTCGCCGCCGGAGTCGACCTCGGAGTCGGCGTTGACCCGGTAGGTCCAGCCGCACTGGGGGCACTCGACCTCCTTGTGCCGGCCCAGCAGGGTCGGGGCCATCGACCCGGTCGGGATGACGTAGCCCTCGGCCTCCAGGCTCCAGACCAGGAAGCCGACGACGACCACCACGAACGACTCGATCGTCTCGCGCCGATTCTTCCGCCGCTCGCGCCGGGCCGCCGCCTCGGGGCCCTCTTCGGGAATGGTCGTCGCTCGGCTCATGGAAGTAATTCGTCCGGGAGGTGCTGAGATTGCGTCCGCGGCGGGATCATTTCAGATAGATCGGCCCCTCGACGACCGTGCCGGCCTCGACCTTGCCCTTCAGGGCCTGGGCGTCGAGCGCGAACAGGGGGCTGATCTCCAGGGCGAAGGGGACGCTGCCGTCGTCGCGGCGCGGGACGACGGCCCCGGCCTGTTCGAGCCAGGAGCCGAACAGGTCGCTCATCCGCTGATGGACGGTCGCCGGGGAGTCGGGCCCCACCGCGTTCTTCAGCGGCTCGAACTCGATCGCGCGGTCGGTCTCGACGACGAGGTGGCCCTTGGCCTCGGGGAGCGCGTCGAAGATGAACTGCTCGAACTTCACGGCGTTGGGCTCGGCCGGGTCGACCAGCTCGCCGGAGCGGTCGAGGCATGGCACCTTCTTCACCGCCCGATGGAACGGAAGGCGGTGGACGCCCACCAGCCGCTCGACGAACGAGCGTTCCAGGACGTGGATGGCGATGCTGCCGGCCCAGTAGGCGAGCTGCCCCTCCGGGCGGCGGGCCTCGGACAGCGGGCGCGGGAGGTCGGAATACTCGATGATCCGGGGCCGGCCGTCGACCTCGACGACGACGCCCACCTTCTCGTCCGGGTCGATCTTCTCGATGACCTTCAGCGACATCTCGGCGTCGGCGCGGCGGTGCAGGCCGATGAAGGCCGGGGAGGCGACCTCGACCATCGGGTTGTCGACCTGGAAGTAGAAGAGGGTCCGCACGCCGCGTTCGGCCATCTCCTCCAGGCAGCTCGGCCCGCCCCCCTCGCCGGGGGCGGCCAGCGCGGCGAGCGTGCCTCCGTGGCCGTCGGGGCTCATGGCGATTTGCCCGGGGGCCGACATCAGGATCTCGCCCGTGGCCAGGTCGACGGCCGGCATCCGACCCTGGACGAACAACCGGACCCGCTCCAGGCCGAAGTGGCCGTTCTCCTCGAAGAACCGGGCGGTGGCCTCGTGGTTCTCGTGGCTGGTCATGACGTATAGCGGCGGCTGCTTGCCGTGCCGACGGCCCAGCGCGACGACCTTCTCCGCGTGGATCTGGAACAGGCTGGCGGAGGATACCGGGCCGATGGGGAAGGTCCCCTTGGGGCCGGGGAAGCCCAGCCTGGTGCCGGAGCCCCCCGCCACCACCACGACGCCGACCTCGCCGGCGGCCAGGGCCTCCTCGCCGATCTCGGCGGCGCGGCGGCGGTCGGCGCGCTCGGAGTCGGTGTGGGGCATGCGGACGACCTCGCTCGGGCGGGCGCGATCGGCGTCGACCACGTCGGGCGTCGTCGCCGCCCCCTTCACCAGCTCGGCGATCAGCCGGGAGAGCTGATCGAGGTCGATGGACTCGATCTCCGCCGCGAGCGCCGCGCGGCCCGCGTCGTCCAGCGATCCCCAATGGCGCAGGAGGTGTTCCTGCCCGTGCTTCTCCAATCGTCCCGCCAGATCCTGCTTCATTGCCATCGCGCGGCGCGCTCCTCGTGGGTCGCTCGCGGGGCCGCGTCGGCCAGCCCGCGCCGACCCGCCCCGTCCCCCACGATGGTACCATCTCGCCGCGTCGGGGGCATCACGTCCCGGCGCGCGCGATCCCGCCCCCCGGCCTTCGGGGGTGCCCGAGGGGCGGGGGGCGGGACGCGCGGATCGGATCGGATGGAACGGGATCGGTTCGAGCCCCATCGTCGGGGGGGGCCCCGACGCAGCCGTGGTCGGGGCGGGTCGAGCCTGGCGGCGGCTCAGGTCCCGAATTCGGGGCGGCGCTGGGAGAGCTGCGACTGGAGCCGCTGGATGATCGACGAGTGCATCTGCGAGACCCGCGATTCGCTCAGGTCGAGCGTGGCGCCGATCTCCTTCATCGTCAGCTCCTCGTAATAGTAGAGGATGATGATGAGGCGCTCGTTGCGGTTCAGCCCCTTCGTCACCATGCGCATCAGATCCTTGCGCTGGAGACGGCGGGTGGGGTCCTCCCCCTTCTTGTCCTCGAGGATGTCGATCTCGCGGACGTCCTTGTAGCTGTCGGTCTCGTACCACTTCTTGTTGAGGCTGATGAGGCCGACGGCGTTGGCGTCGCTGGCCATCTTCTCGTACTCCTCCATCGGGAGCCCGAGCCTCTCGGCCAGTTCGACGTCGGTGGGGGGCCGGCCGTGGCGGGCCTCCAGCTCCTTGCGGGCCTCCTCCATCTTGGTGGCCTTGGAGCGCACCAGGCGGGGGACCCAGTCCATGGTGCGCAGCTCGTCGAGCATGGCGCCGCGGATGCGGGGGACGCAGTAGGTCTCGAACTTGACGCCGCGCGTCAGGTCGAAGGCGTCGATGGCGTCCATCAGGCCGAAGACGCCCGCGGAGATCAGGTCGTCGAGGTCGACCCCCTCGGGAAGCCGCTGCCAGATGCGCTCGGCGTTGTACTTGACCAGGGCCAAGTAGCGCTCGACCAACTGGTTCCGCAGTTCCGTGGTGGGCTGTTCCTTGAACTCCCGCCAGAGTTCGGTCACATCCACATCCACCTTGGTTGCCATCCTGACCTCCGTGTCGGCTGCGCGAAGGGACGCACATCCCTGTGCGGGCTCCGGGGGGGCCTCGGTGCGGCTCCCCCGTCGTTCGTGGCCGTGGCCCCGAGCGTCGCGGCCCCGGCCCCCGTTGAGGGCCCGGCCCGCGGCGTCCGGCGTCTCCGCCCCCGCCCCTCGCCATTCAAGGAACTCGATCCTCTATACTCATCGGACGACCGGCCCATCCGTCTTGAGCCGCATCGCCCGGATAATCCGGACGATCGCCCCGCGATCAGCCGGGGGGGCCGGTGGTCATCGTTCGCCAGGGATCCCCGGCCGGGTCGTCCATGGGCCTCCTCCGTCGTCGTGGGTCGCGCGACATGCTTCAGGCGGCCTCCTCGCCGAGGATCAGGCGGGCGAGCCGGCCCCGCGTGGCCGCCTCCAGATCGTCCGGCGCGGCCGGCCCGGTCGTCAGGTGGCTGACGGCGCGGTCGGCCCGGCCCAGGACGGCCAGGAGCGGCCCCAGGGTCTCGGCTTCGTCGAGCTTGGTCAAGATCAAGCGGTCGGGCCGGGCCGGCGCGAGCCGATCGACGGCCGCGCGCAGGCCCCGCGCCGAGGTCGGCGCCGCCAGCGTCAGGTGGATCTCGTCCGGCCGCAGCGCGGCCAGCAGCCCGGCCAGCTCCGCGACCCGCGTCGAGTCCCGCGGGGGGACCCCTGGCGTGTCGACCAGGACCACGTCGATCCCCTCGAGCACGCCCAGCGCGGCGCGGGCCGCGTCGGGGCCGTCGGCGACGGCCATCGGCGCGTCGAGAAGGTCGGCGAAGGCCCGCAACTGCTCGTGGGCCCCGATCCGGCGGCCGTCGGCCGACAGCAGGCCGACGCTCGCCCCCTGCTTCAGCTTGAGAGCCGCGGCCAGCTTCGCGATCGTCGTGGTCTTGCCGACGCCCGTCGGCCCGACCAGGGCGACGACCCGGCGCGTGCCGGGGACGGGGCGGATCGGCGGGGCGACGGCCAGCGCGTCCTCCAGGGCGCGACGCGCGGCCGACGCCGCGTCGTCCGGGGGCGTGGCGGCGGCGGCGGCGCGGGCCAGCAGCCGGGCGAACGGCTCGGGCGCGTCGGCTTCCAGGAGCCTCGCGTAGATCGCGGCCGGCTCGGGCGTCGCCGGGGGCCACGCCTCGACCGCGAACCGGGCCGGGGCCGAGCCTTCCGGCGCCGAGGACGCTTCAACCTCGACGCCCGCCCCGTCGCCGAGGCCGAACAGGCGGCGGCGTCTGACCTCGCGGGCCGCCAGGATCACGGCGTCGCCGCCGAGGTCGCGGCGCACGCGGGCCAAGGCCTCGCGCATCGTCCGGCCGCGATAGGTCCGCGGGCCGCTCGTTTCGGTCGCCCGTCCGGCGGGCACCGCGGCGCTCATGCGAACGCCTCGGTGGTGGCGAACCGCACCGGGTCGACGGCCGGCGCGTCGTCGCTGTCGTCGGCCTCGTCGGCCTCCTCGACGATCGTCCCCAGCACCTCGACGGGGGTGTCGCGGGGGATCTCCCGCTGGCTGAGGACGATCAGCCGGGGGAGGTCGGCGCGGGTGAGATCCTTGAGGACGGCCCGGGCGGAAGCGGTGGTCAGGACGATGGGCGGCAGGCCCGCGTCGACCAGCGCGGCGACCCCGAGCGCCACGGCGCGGAGGATGCCCCGGACGGTCTCGTCCCCAAGGGCCTCCGACGGGTGGGCGTCCGACTCGGCCGCGACGGCCGCCAGCCGGGAGTTCAGCTCCCGCGAGAGCGTGACCACCCGCAGCCGGCCGTCGTCCGAGCGGTGGCTCTCGGTGATCTGCCGCGCCAGGCTCTGGCGGGCCAGCTCGGTGAGGGCGGCGACGTCCTTGGTCTTGCCGGCGTGGACGGCCATCGTCTCCAGGATCGTCTCCAGGTCGCGGACGCTGACCTGCTCGCGGAGCAGGTTCTGCAGCAGCCGTTGCAGCTCGCCCGGCCGGAGCAGCCCGGGGACGACCTCGTTGGCCAGCGTCGGGGCCGTGGCCCGGACGCGATCCAGGAGCCGCTCGATCTGGTCTCGGGTCAGCAGCTCGTCGGCGTGGTTGCGGACGATCTGGCCGAAGTGGGCCGCCACGACGGCCGAGGCTTCCATGATCTTGCAGCCGGCCAGCTCGGCGACCTCGCGGCCCTCGGCGTGGATCCACACGGCGTCGCGGCCGGTCGCCGGGTCGACGACCTCGCGCCCCTCGGGGCGCTCCCCCGCGCCAGCGGGGGGGATGGCCAGGAGCCTGCCGGCGTAGGCGCTGCCCGTGCCCACCACGGTGCCTCGGATCTTCACGCGGTATTCGTGCGCGGTCAGGCCGATCTCGTCGTGGATCCGGACCTGCGGGACGATCAGCCCCAGCTCGCGGGCGACGCTCTGGCGGACGGTCCGCAGCCGCTCCAGCATGTTGCCGCCGCGGGTGGAGTCGGCCAGGCTGATGAGCCGGTAGCCGATCTCAAGCTCCAGCAGGTCGACGTGCAGCAGGTCCGTCATGTCGTCCGACGGCGGGTCGCCCGCCGGCCGCGCCGGCTCGGCCGCGCGGGGGGCCTCGGCCTCGGCGCGGGGTGCCTCGGCGTGCGGGCGAGCGTGGGTCGGCGAGCGTCGCGGGGCGGGGCGGGCCTCGGCCTCCTCCTCGTCGGCCGGCATGGTCCCCCGCAGGCGATAGGCCCGATAGCCCAGGGCCGCGGAGAGGATCAGCAGCGGCGCCTTCGGGAGCGGCGTCAGCGCGAGGATCGCCAGGAAGCCCGACGAGACCCCCATGACGCTGGGGTTGCGGGTGAGCTGCGAGACCACGTCGCGGCCGATGTCGGTGGAGGTGGACGAGCGGGTGACGATCAGCCCGGCGGCCAGCGAGATCAGGAACGCGGGGATCTGGCTGACCAGGCCGTCGCCGATGGTCAACTTGGTGTAGACCTCGACGGCCTGGTCGAAGGGCATCCCCTGCTGGGCCACGCCGATGAACAGGCCTCCCGCGATGTTCACCATCAGGATGACCACGCCGGCCACGGCGTCGCCCCGGACGAACTTGCCGGCGCCGTCCATCGCCCCGAAGAAGTCGGCCTGGCGGTAGACGTCCTCGCGGCGGGCGTGCGCCTGGTGCTGGTCGATGATCCCGGCGTGGAGGTCGGCGTCGATGGCCATCTGGCGGCCGGGCAGGCCGTCCAGCATGAACCGCGCGGCGACCTCGCTAATGCGCGTCGCCCCCTTCGTGATAACCACGAACTGGATGACCACGAGGATCGCGAACAGGATCACGCCGACGAGCACCTGGTCGCCGGCGACGAACTCGCCGAACGCCCTCACGACCGTCCCGGCCGCGTCGATCCCCATGTCGCCGCCGTGGGTGAGGATCCGGCGCGTGGTCGCGACGTTCAGCACCAGCCGCGTGAGCGTGGTGGTGAGGAGGAGCGTCGGGAACGCGCTGAACTCCCGCGGCGAGCGGATGCCCAGGGTCGTCAGCAGGATCAGGACCGCCAGCGTGAGGTTCGCCGCCAGCAGCAGGTCGAGCACGGCCGGGGGGACCGGCACGACGAAGACCAGGACCGCGCCGACGATCGTGATCGGCAGGATCAGGCTCGCGAGGCCGCGCCAGGCGGATTCACCGGAGTTCGACGAAGGCATCCGAACCGCTCCTGACGAAGACCGAGAAGACGCGGCGCGCGGACCATCCCCGCGACCCCGAGAAACACCCGCCCAACTTACCCCCGACCGGCCGGAATGGCCCGCTTGATGTGTGCGGGGACGATACCCCCGAGGCCCCGGCCTGTCCAGGGCGAATGGCCCTCCGGGGCCGTCGGATCAGCCCCGCGGCCAGGCCTCGCGAAGCTGGGCGATCAGCAGCGGATCGGCGATCGCCGCGCGTGGGGAAGCCGCGGGGGACGAGGCGATTCGCAGGGCGAGCTGGGGCGCCTCCACCTCCGGCAGTTTGGCCTGCCGGATCGCCCGGCGGATCGTCGCGGCGGTCCTCCCCCGCGCCGAGATCCGCGCGAACACCTTGCGCGGCGGCGGGCCGCCGCTCAGCACCACGACGAGCCCGGCGTCGCCGACCAGGGCGAGCGTCGCACCCGCCAGCAGCTCCGGCGTCTCGTCGCGGAGCGCCTGCGCCATCCGCCGTCGCGAGGCCCGTACCTTGGGGTCGCCGTCGAGCGACTTCTGGTCCTCGCGCTGCTCCTCCGGCGACATGCGGAGCATGGCCTCGAACCGCGCGAGCCGCAGGCCGTAATCGACCATCCCCACGACGACCATCGCGCCCGCCAGGGCCCAGGCCGGGGCGCGCAGGATGGCCATCGCGGCGGGAACGGCCGTCGGGAAGTCCTGGAACGCGAGCCCTTGCAGCTCCCCCCAGCACGAGCGCAGGCCCCAGAAGGCCACGAAGGTCAGGACGACCGCCTTGACGATCGACCAGACGGACCGCTCCAGCTTCGCGCCGATCCCTCCCCCCTGCCCCACGCGCCAGAGTCTCGCGGAGTCGGGCGCGAGCAGGGCCGGGGAGAACATCCCGCGCGTCTGGATCATGTGCGCCGCGGTCGCCCCCAGGGAGAAGCCCGCGATCATGACTGCGAACGGCGGCGCGACCGTCGCCGCGACGCCCCACGCCAGCCGGCCGAGGTCCCCCGCGGTTTCCAGGCTCGCGCCGGGATCGATCAGGGGAACCCGCGCCACGTCCACCAGCGAGCCGATCAACGACGACTCCCGCCACGCCAGCAGCGCCACGGCCACGAGCCAGCCGACCGCGGCGCTGAGCTCCGGGCTGTGCGCGACCTTCCCCTGCTCGCGGGCGAGTTGCCGGCGACGCGGCGACGCGGCCTGCGTGCGATCCTCGGACATCGGACCAGCCCCCTTGCCTCGGTTTCAGCCGTCCGCCCAGGCGAGCCACGCGTCGTCGAGGCAGGCGACCAGGCCGGCGAGGCTCGCCATGACGAGGACCACGCCGAGCGTCGCGCGGATGGGCAGCGACAGCGCCATCAGGGGGACGCTCGGCGCGAGCCTCCCCAGCCATCCCAGCGCCACGCCGGCCGCCGCCAGCGCCACCCCGGGGGGGGCCGCGGCGCGGAGGGCCAGCTTCAACGCCTCGGCCGTCTGGGAGAACAGCGCCTGGGCCGACTCGCGACCCATCGCCAGCCCGCCAACCGGCACCGTCTCGAAGCTGCGCAGGAGGGAGTCCAGGATCATCAGCGGGCCGTCCATCGCCAGGAACGCCGCCAGCGCGATCAGGCCGTAGAGATGCCCCAGCGGCGTCGATTCCTCGCCCGTCTCCGGGTCGAACAGCGCGGAGGTCGCCAGCCCCGCCTGGGATGACACCAACTCGCCCGCCTGCCGGGCCCCGGCGACGACCAGCGACGCCGAGAGCCCCATCAACCCGCCGACGATCGCCTCGTTCGCGGCCATCCAGCCCAGGCCGATCCCGGACGCCGGGGCGCCGATCGAGCCCAGCGCCAGGGGGGCCGTCCAGCCTCCCAGCGCCAGGGCCATCACGACGCGAAACCGCCAGCCCAGCCCCGGGGCGGCGAGCACTGGCGCGGTGAAGCAGACGCCCGCCGTCCGCGCCGTCACCAGCGCGAGCGCCGGCGCGTTCGCCATCAGCCACATCACGTCGATCGGGAGTTCGCCCATCGGGGCCGGGGCCTCGTCGCGGCTAGAGCAGGTCGGGGATCGAACCGATGAGGTCGACCGTGAAATCGATCCAGCGCGACGCCAGCCACGGCAGGAGGACGAGCGTCGCCACCGCGACGGCCACCAGACGGGGCGCCAGGCCGATGACCGGCTCGTTGAGCTGCGTCATCGTCTGGAATATGTTCACGACGAGGCCCGTCACCAGCGCGGCGGCCAGGAGCGGCCCCCCCAGCAGCAGCGTCAGCCGGAGGGCCTCGCGGGTCCAGTCGATCGCCTGATCCATGTCCATGCGGCCCCCTCCCTGGGGTCAGCCCGAGAGCCCGGCGAGCAGCATGTCGGCCACCAGGAGCCAGCCGTCGGCCAGGACGAAGACGATGAGCTTGGCGGGGGTGGAGACGAGCGTCGGCGGCAGCATGAACAGCCCCATCGCCGCCAGCACCGCCGAGACCACCAGGTCGATCACCAGGAACGGTAGGTAGAGCATGAAGCCGATCTTCAGGGCCGTCGTCAGCTCGCTGAGGATGTAGGCCGGCGCCACCACGCCCAGGTCGAAATCCTCCCCGGCCGTCGCCGGAGACTCCGGGTGGGCCCGCTCGCGCAGGGTCGTCAGGTAGTCGTGGTGGTTGTTCCGGTCGATCTGATCGACCATGAATTCCTTGATGGGTCCCGACCCCGCGTCCCACGCGGCGGCGGCCCCAGCCTCGCCGTTCATGTACGGCTCGACGGCGTCGTTGTACACCCGCTCGGCGACCGGCCGCATCACGATGGCGCTGAGCAGCAAGGCCAGGGCCATGAGCACCTGGTTCCCCGGCGCCTGCGGGCTCCCCAGGGCCTGACGCAGCAGGATGAGCACGATGTTGATCCGCACGAACGGCGTGATCATCAGCAGCGCGACCGGCAGCAGCGACGCCGCGCCGAACATCACGACCGTCTGGACGGAGCGAGCGGCGTCGGCCGCGATCGGCGGCGGCTGGGCTCGCGGCGGCGGCTCGTGGACCTCCGCCGGCCGGTTGATCCGCGAGACCGGCTCGGGCCGCCGCGCCTCCGGGGCCGGCGCGGTCTGCGCCGAGGCGGGCCCGGCGAGGAGCAGCAGCAAGGCGGCCAGGGCGCGCGCGGCTCGCCTCATGACTCGTCTCCGATCCGCACGTCGAAGCGGGGCCGGGGGTGGATCGGGGCATGGGGGGCGGCGACGGTCACGGCCGGGGACTGGGCCTGGGCGAGAGCCTCCGCGGGCTCGTCGTCCAACTCGCCGAGGAGCGTGGGGGCGCCTTGCGGGCCGGTGCCGATGAGCAGCGTCCGGCCCCCGGCCTTCACGGCGAAGACGGCGTGCCGCGGCGGGAGGTGGACCCGGCCGACGACCTGGAGCTTGACCGCCGCGCCGTTCGAGCACTGCCTGCGCGCGGCCACGCAGAGCGCGCCCGCGCCGCCGAGGGCCAGGATCATCACGGTCGTCCCGAGCCACCACGCCTGCGAGACGGGCGCCCGCGACGCCTTGCGCGACCGCTCGGCGGCCAGCGTGCGGCCGGGCCTCGCCTCGTCGTCCGCCGCGACGTCCTGGGCCGGGAGGGAGGGAGCCGCCCCCAGGATCAGGGCGAGCGTCATCAGCAGGATCTTGGCTCGGGCCATGCGAGGTTCCTTCGGTCGTCGCGGAGCCGGTCGGGGGTGCGCGGGCGTCGGGATTCGCGGGCGCTCAGACGAGGACTTCCTCCCGGCCGCTGGGGTCGGGCAGGTCGATCGCGCCCTGGTCGTAGAGGATGCGGATCCGCTCCGCGACCTCCACCTGCGCGACCTCGGTGTCGGAGAGGCGGAACGGGCCCAGGCCTTCCAGGTGGCGCTGGAGCACCAGGGCGGCCGAGGCGTTCAGCGCCCCCAGCACCTTCGCCCGCAGCGGCGGGGCCGAGCCCGCCAGGGCCAGCGCCCAGGCCTCGGCGTCCTCGGAGTGGAAGGCGGCGCGGATCTCGGCGTCCCCCATTCGGAGGACGTCCTCGAAGACGAAGCAGAGCCGGCGCAGGCCCATGCCGAGGAACTCCTCCAGCACCACGGCCTGCTCCTCCGGGTCGACTCGGTCCATCCGGGCGATCTCCCAGGTGACGGCCTCGACCGCCTCCTGGTCCAGGTGCGCGAGCATCTGCGACGAGACCGACTGCTCCAGGCTGACCAGCACGATCGCCGCCTTGCGCAGCGGCGGGATCGACGCGGCCGAGGGGGGCTCGGCGGGCGTGGGACCCGGGCCGGCCGACGGGCCTCGCGGCGGCTCGGCGGGGTCCTCGCGCCAGGGCATGGGCCGGGATGACGCGGACGGGGACGACGTGGCGCTCATGACTTACCCCCACCCTGGACCGTCCATCGGTTCAGGACGCTGAAGGCCGCCTCGGGGTTGCGACGCACGAATTCGAGCACCCGCTCGGTGGGCGCCGGAGTGCCGGGCGAGCCGCGATGGTAGCGGGTCTCGCCGCGCCTGGGGGCCGCCTTCCGGGTCGGCTGCCGGCCGAGGACCCAAGTCCCCAGCGCCACCAGGGCCGCCGCCGCCGCGCCCGCCCCCCCCGCCACGGCCCACTCGCGGGCCGATCGCCGCGAGCCCGCCGCCGCGGCCGGCGAGGGGCCCTCGGCCGGCATCTCGTCGGGCAGCACGTCGACGATCGTCGGCGCCCAGTCGACGTCGCCCTCGGTCGAGGCCAGCCTCACGGTCGTCTGGATGACCTGCTCGGTCTTGTTCTTGTTCGCGATGTAGTCCTCGTGCGACGGCTGGCCGCCGCCGGGGTGGCGGCTCACGTCGTAGTAATGGCTCCGCGGCACGAACACCCACGCCCCGCCACGTTTCCGGGTGGGCTCGCTCGTCGCGACGAGGGCCGGGACCAGGTCGTCGATCCGCGGGGCCGGCTCGTCGGCGTCCACCTCCATCGCCCGGTTGAGCCCGACCGACACCCCCGGCTCGCGCCTCGGCGCGGGGGGAGGGAGCGGCTCGGCTTCGGAGGGAGCGTCCTCGAGCTGGACCAGGACGAGGACGCCCTTGATCCATGAGAGCTTGTCCATGATGCGGCGGGTCAGCTCCTCCTCGCGGGCGCGGTTGCTCGACTGCGCGGCGAGGTCCGGCTGGGCGGGGTCGCGGTAGATCCGCCCCTCGCCGTCGCCGATCCAGAACGACTCCCGCGTCAGCCCCGGGGAGGCGGCGGCCAGGATCGAGATGATCGACTCCACCGTCCCCGGCGACAGCTCCGCGCCGGACTCGGTCCTCACCTGGACCAGGCAGGTCGGCTTCGCGGCGAGCTTCGCGGAGGGGCGGGACCGCTCGCGGACGGGGAGCGAGACGAAGGAGCTTTCGACGCCCGGCAGGCCGTCGATGATCGATTCGAAGACCTTCGCCCGATCGCGCTGGAGCCGCTCGTCGCGCTCGCGGGAGGACTCGAACAGCCAGGAGGAGGGGGCGGAGCCCTCGCGTAGCTCGTCGGGGGTGCGGGGGCCGAGGTCCAGCTTGGCGACGACCTCCGCGGCGACGTCGGCCGACCGGCTCGGGACGATCACCCGGCGGCCGTCGATCGCGTAATCGAGGCCGCGCGACTGGAAGGCCCGCTCGATCTTCTCCAGGTCGACCTTGCGGAACGACCGGCCCGAGGCCAGCGGCACGCGGTCGGCCGGGGCGACCGACCAGGCGGCCAGGCATCCCGCCACGGCGAGCGTCCCCGCCAGCAGGGCCAGCAGGCCGAGCCTCGCCGCCGCCGGCCGGTCGGACGTCGCCTTGCGGGCGCGGTCGAGCCAGGAGCGGAGCCGGGCCGGCGTCGCGCCGATCGCGTCGATGCGGAAGGTCGCCATCCATCCTCCACGGGTCCGCCCCCGACGCATGGGCGCCGCGGCGTCCGGGCCCGTCCCTGGGCCGACGCCCCCGGCGCGTCGCGGGGCGACCGTGTTATCCACATTCCGCCGGCGCTGTCAATCGCGGCCGGCGCGACGGCCCGGCCGGGCTCAGGCGAACAGCGATTCCACGAAGGCGTCGGCGTCGAAGGGCTGGAAGTCCTCGATGCCCTCCCCCACGCCGACGAACTTGATGGGGAGCTTCATGGTCTGCCGGACGGCCACCGCGACGCCCCCTTTGGCCGTGCCGTCGAGCTTCGTCAGGATGACGCCCGTGGTGCCGATGCTCTTGGTGAAGACCTCGGCCTGGCGGATGGCGTTCTGGCCGTTGGTGCCGTCGATGACCAGCAACACCTCGTGCGGCGCCCCGGGGATCTGGCGGCGGACGACGCCGACGATCTTCTCCAGCTCGCGCATCAGGTGGGTCTGCGTGTGGAGCCGGCCGGCGGTGTCGACGATCAGCACGTCGGAGCCCCGCGCCAGGGCGCGCTGGCAGGCGTCGTGGGCGACGCTGGCGGGGTCGGCCCCCGGCGCGCCGCGGACGATCTCGCAGCCGGCGCGGCCGGCCCAGATGGAGAGCTGGTCGGCCGCCGCGGCGCGGAAGGTGTCGCACGCCGCCAGGCAGACCGACTTCCCCTCGTCGCGCAGCCGCTGCGCCAGCTTGGCGATGGAGGTCGTCTTGCCCGAGCCGTTCACGCCGGCGATCAGGTAGACGCTCGGCTTCTTCGCCGCGACCGCCAGCGTCTCGACGCCCGGCTCGTCCAGCAGCTCCTTGAGCTGCCGCTTCACCAGCGCGACGAGGTTCTCGTCGGCGGTCTTCTCGGCGAACGCCTCGCGCACCGAGTCGATGATCCGCGCCGTCGCCACGACGCCGACGTCCGCCTGGATGAGCCGGCCTTCCAGCTCGTCCAGGAACGCCTGGTCCACCTTGCGCCCGAACCACGACCGGACGTCGAACAGCCGCGCCGTGCGAGCCAGCCCCTTCTTGAACCGCTCCAGGATCCCCTTGATCGCCATGTCCGCCCTTCCGTCTCGCCTATTCGCGTCCGACCATGCCGACCCGTCATCGTAACATCAGGGCAGGTCGGACATCAGCCGAACCGGCGGCCGGACGCGATACACCGCGATGGTCCCGTCGTCGGTCGTCGCGACGGGCACCCGCCCGTCGAGCGGCCGGAAGAAGCCGTCCGGCCCCCAGGGGCCATGCTGGAGCGAGGCCGACACCCCGAGGTAGCCGGTCGTCGCCGATTCCAACGGCGGGGGCTCCGGCCATGCTCCCACGGCGTCGACGACGTGATGGACCCCCGCCACGCCATACGCGGCGGGGTCGACGTCGCCGAAGTAGTAGAGGGTCAGGTCGCGGAACTCCGGGCGCTCGTCCTGGAGCCGCCGCAACGAGCGCAGGCCCTGGCCCCAGTCCAGGTTGGAGTCCGCCAGCACGTACCGGCCGCCGCCCCGGCCGCCGGCCAGCGGGTTGAAATAGGTCAGCTCGTGGGGGAAGACGCTCGCCACCGCGATCGCCTGACCGATCAGCCCCAGCGACACGACGACCCGCGCCGCGCGACCCCGGACGCCGGCAAGGGCGGCGTCGCTTGCCAGTCGAGAGAGCCAGACGATCGCCAGGGGCGCCATCGGCAGCAGGTAGCGCACGCCGTAGTTCCGCGACGACCCGATCGAGGCGACGAGGAAGAACAGCAACGCCGCCTGCAACAGACCCTTGTCGGGCTCGCGTGTCAGGCAGTTGCGGAGGCCGTCTCGGAAGAACCGGGCGCCCGCCAGCAGCCAGAACGCCAGCGGCACCTTCACCGCCAGGGCGACGAGGTAGTAGTGCCGCCATCCCCACATCCGGCGCTCGCCCAGCAGGTAGCTCGGGCCGCCGGTGGCCTGGTGTTTCATCTGGGTCGCGAAACCCACCCAGTCCTGGGGGATCGGCGTCTCGTACGCCCGCGAAATCAGCCCCGCGAATCGGCCCGTCGCGCTGGGGTGGTCGCCGACGTGGGGGCTCAACGGGAGGGTCGCGAAGCCCGTCAGCGCGAAGTCGGCCGCGAGCATCGCCGCGACGAACCCGGCCATGGCCAGCCCCTTCCGAAGCAGCGCGCGCCGGGAGCGGTCGTGCAGCCACCAGACGACGCCCAGGATCGGCGGGTAGACGATCGCCGTGAACTTGCAGGCGAACGCCAGCCCGCAGAGCGCGGCGGACGCCCAGAACCAGCGGCGGCGGCCGGTCGCCAGGAACGAGCCGAAGGCCAGGAACGTCGCGGCGGTCGCGACGGTCAGCGGCACCTCCATCGTCACGAGCGAGCCGTGCGCGATCAGGTTCGGGCTCAGGGCGTAGAGCCACGCCGCGAACGCCATCGCCCAGGGGCCGTTGAGGTTCCGCGCCCAGAGGGCCGAGACGGCGAGCCCGGCCAGCCAGATCCAGGACGCCCCCAGCCGCGCGATCGGCAGCAGCTCGGCCTGGCGTCCGGGCTGATCGGCGATCAGGTCGCCGCGTCCGGAGAGGTCCAGGGCCAGGTACGTCGGCGCGAGCTGGGCTTTCCAGAAGAGGTTCGGCGTGCCCATCCGGGTGATCCCGACGGGGTCGCCGGTTCGCCACCACCGGGCGGCGGCGTTGAGGTAGGTCGTCTCGTCGTAGGTCGCCGAGGAGGAGACGGCCGCGGCCCAGACGAGGAGCCAGCCGACGACCGCCGCGGCCAGGGTCGCGGCCGCTGCAGCATGGCGTCGCACGGGTCAGCCCTCCCCGGCCCGGCCGCGTTCCATCGCGGCGACCAGCCGGGCGGCCTCCAGGGCGTCCCGGATCGTCGGGGCCTGCGAGGGGAGGCCTTGGACGAGCCGGTGGAACTGGTCGTTGAGCACGTCGCCGACGGTCGGTTCCACGGGGAGGCGTTCCTCGTGGGGGCCTTCGGCGTCCCACCACTGGATATGGTCGGGCATCTCCAACCAGGCCACGCCGCGCTCGGCGAACACCTGGATGCCGGAAGGGGGGAGGAAGCGACCGGCATCGCCCCACTCGGCCCGGTGGTACAGGCTGTAAGAGACCTGCGCCGTGCCGCCGTCGGGGACGCGGGCGGCGAAGGAGTCGAAGTCGCGATCGTCGGCGCTCCGGGCGCGGCCCGGGAGGACCTGGGAGCCGAACGCCGAGACGGTCGTCGGGCACGCGCCGAAGATGAACGAGCACCAGTCGAGCAGGTAGCTCCCCGGGTCCACGGCCAGCGGCGCCGGGGCGAGCTGCGCGGTCGGGCCGGGCTGGGCGTAGCGGTCGAAGCCGAGGATTCGAGACTGGCCGACGACCAGGCGCGGCCGGCCGAGGGTCGTCCCCAGCAGCTCGCGGAGGCGGATCGTCGCCGGGTAGCAGCGGCGGGCGAACTCGGGCATGAACGGGACGCCGGACTGCTCCACGCGCGTCGCCAGTCGCTCCAGCTCCCGCGGGTCGGCCGAAAGCGGCAGGGCGCAGTAGATGGGCTTGCCGGCGTCGCAGGCGAGGAAGGCGGCATGGAGGCCGAACCACTGGGGGGCCGTCAGGTAGACGACGTCCACGTCGGGCCGGGCGATGAGGGCCGCGAGCCCCTCGCTCGCCGCGCAGCCGAGCTGCGCCGCCTCGATCTCCGCGCGGCGGGCCACCTGATCGTGGACGGCCGTCACGCGGAAGCGGTCGTGGAGCCGCGCCAGCGACGGCTTGTGGCGACTTTCCCACAGCCGACCCAGGCCGACGACCCCGACCCGCAGCCGTTCCGGCCTCGTCGCGTCCTCCAAGACCTAGCCTCCAGAGCCAGCCGTCGGTCCCCTCCGTCCCCAAGAGGTTATCAATTCCCCCAACTCGCGGCCACCCGGAGCGACGGCCGACGGGCCTCAGCTCGGATCGATGCCCCGCTCGCGGAGCATCGCCGCCATCCTCTCGACCTGATCCCTCAATGCGGCGGCGTGGGCGTCGGCCTCCTCGCGGATCCGTCGATCGGCCTCCGCCCGACGCTCGGCCTCTTCGCGAAGGCGACGGTCCGACTCGGCGCGAAGGTCGGCCTCCGCGCGTAGCTGGCGCTCGGATTCCGTCAGGCGCTCGGCGACCCGGCGGCGGCGACGCTCCGCGCGGGCGATCCTCCGCGCCGCCTTCTCGTCCTTCGCCAGCTCGCCGAAGGTCCGGAACGGTCGGCCCTCGGGGTCGAGGATCACCAACGCCTCCTTCCGCGGGGGGGCCTTGAAGGTGACCCCCAGCCGAGGGCTGGTCCAGCCGTCCGCGCTGATGGGCCGCGGGCCGTCGGGACGCCGCAGCCAGCCTTCGAAGTCGCCGCTCTCCGGGTCGTAGAAGTAGTACTCCTCGACGCCGCGCGAGTCGTAACGACGCCGCTTCTCGGCCATCTCGTCCGGCGTGTTCGTATGCGAGGCGACATCGAAGACCACCTGCGGGACGACTCCGTCCTCGACCCATTCGCGATAGGATCGCCGGTCTCCCTTGGGACGGCCGAAGACGACCATGGCGTCGGGGGCCATCACGTCCGTCTTGTCCCCCTTGGTGGCATACCAGAGGAGGTCGCCGGCGACGAAGACGTTGGGGTACGCGGCGAAAAGCGCGTCGAGCCCCTCCTTGATGGTGACGATCCAGCGGAACTGGGTGGTGCTCTCGGCCATCGGCCTGCCGTCGCTGGAGGGGTATTCCGGCTCATACGGGTCGATGTAGCTCAGATCCCGCATCCACGACCGAGGGCCCGGCTGGGCGGTGCTCATGGCGAGGACTCCCGCGCTTCGAGGCCAAGACAAGCGTTCAGATCATATCTAGCACGAATCGTCCGGGCCCGCCAGTTGACGTCCCGGCGGCGGCTGGGAGATGGGTCGCCCGCCGTTGGCTTCGTTCGTCATCGCGAGACTCCCAGCGATTTCGCGCAACTCATTGACTTGAGTCACCTTACCCGAAAATCGAGTTGGCTTCGTTCGTCGTTTTCGAATGCATTTCTCGATCCCCGCCGGGGGAGGCCATGGTCGCGGGCAACCCGACCATCCGACGGCGCGCCCGGGACTGGTCGCGGCTCGGCTGTCGTGGCTCATGCGACGCGACGGCGTGCTCTCGCTCGTCCCACCGATTCCAGGTTTTCAAAGAACGGGCTCCACGATCTCCCATAACAGTCCGCGGCGGCCGGTCGGTGATTTCAGCTTTCCGGTGATATTTTTCGCCGGACCCGCCCGGCTCGGGGTGAGCGGGTGGGGCACTCACGAGGGGCCTTTCAATCTGCCCCTGAGCGACCTTGTGCGTCAGGCCGATCGCCTCGGCGTGCTCGCGCGTGAAGGAAGACTCGGTGGTATCGCGCGGCACGAGCACCGGGCCGTCGACCGCCGCGAATCGCTCGTGCGTCGCGGCGAAGTGTCCGGCGAGGATGTCGGCCTCGTCCACGCGGTCGTTGTCGAGGAAGCGGTACGCGGCCTTGGTGGCCGCCCAGTCGCCGCGCGCCAGCGGGATTGTCCGGCCGATGCCCCGAGACAACTGCCCCATCAGGATCCCGAACCGCTTGCCGAGTCGGGCGTCGGCGAACTCGTAGCCGGCCAGCTCCTGATCGACCCACGACCCCATGACCTCGGCTCCGCCCGAAGGATTGAGGCCGCCCGTGGCATCACCGCGACAATAACCGAACGTCCGCCACCTCGGGCGCGACGAATTCCCCGCACATGCCGCGTCACGTAATTTCGTGCCAGTCCGACCTGCTCACGCCCGCCTCTTCCCAGTCGGACAACGCCTCCTCAATGTTCGCGTAGTTGTCCCACTTGCATGGCAAGTTGATGTCTTCGTACTGGAATACGTACGCGCCGCCGTCGCCTTCCTCCACTTCGAGCCAACGAATACCCTTCCGTACTTTGTCAGGGGGGAATTCGTACCGTAGTTTCATCGATCCGTCAGCGGAAAATGGACGTTCCGCCCTCCGTTAAACTCGAAGTGGCCGCGTGGAAGTCCGCCCTTGTCCCGCGGGGGCTCCCCTCGTGGGTGCCCTCCCCTCCGGCCGACGCGTTCTCGATTCGCCAAAATGGAAAGGCATCCCCGGATCATCCCTGGCTCAGCAGGCCGGCGAGGGCTTCATCGATCATGTCCATGCGGGCGAGGCCTCGGCGAAGGTCGGATGGGATGGCCGACTCGCCCCAAAAAGCGCCGGCGAGTTGGCCGCAGACGGCGCCGGTGGTGTCGGCGTCGTCGCCGAGGTTGACGGCGCGGAGGACGGCCTCCTCGAAGCTCGCGGCGTCGTGGAACGCCCAGAGCGCCGCCTCCAGGCTCTGGACCACCCACCCCGAGCCACGGATCTCGGGCGGGGCCTGGTGGCGGAAGCTCCCGGCGGCGACTTCTCGGATCAAGGGGTGCAGCGCCTCGGCCGCCTCGATCCGCCTCAGCGACGGCCAGCCCGGGGACAGCACCTCGTCGCGGTCCTCCCCCAGGATCAACGCGGCCAGCACGACGGCCAGGTAGCGGCAGGCCGAGAGGCATTGCGGGCTGGCGTGCGTCGGCAGGCTCGACTCGGCGCCCAGCCGCGCCAGGTCTTCCGCCCGGTCGGGATGGAGTCCGGCGTGGCGAATTGGTACCGGGGCCAGCCGCATGATCGAGCCGTTGCCGCTGGCGGACTCCGCCGGGTTGCCCGACGTCCTCGCGTCGCGGCCCGACTCGAACCGCGATAGGGCGAGGCTCGTCGCGATGCCGACGTCGAAGCAACGGCCGTTGACCGAGTACGCTCCGGAGCGCCGCCATTTGAGGTAGCGGGCCGCCTGATCGTCGAGGTCCCACCCGGCCGTCGCCAGGCTGTCGGCCAGGGCGAGGGCCATGCTGGTGTCGTCGGTCCACTCCCCGGGGGCGAGGCCGTGGGGGCCGCCGTCGCGATAACCGACCACCGGCGCGAACGTCCCCGGCGGGCGGAACTCCACCGCCGCCCCCAGCGCGTCCCCCACCGCCATCCCGACCAGCGCCCCGCGTCGCCGGTCCGTCGTCGCGGCATCCGTCGATTTCGTCCCCATGTCCGTCTCCTCGTGGTGAGCGCCGGCTCAGGCCCCGGGCGGGCAGAACTTCCCCAGCACGGCCGCGCGGCGGGCGCCGGTTACGGACGGCAGCGACGTGGGGTGGCCGAAGAGGGCCTCGTGGGCCAGCACGGCGAACGCCATGGCCTCGCGAGCGTCGCCGGGGACGCCGCGATCGTCCCCCAGCAGCAGCCGCGCCGGGGCGAGCAGTTCGGCGATCCGGCCGAACAGCGCGGGGTTTCTCACGCCGCCGCCGGCCCCGATCACTTCGACGACCGGCGGCACGAACCGGGCGAAGGCGTCGGCCACCGTCCGCGCGGTGTACTCGGTCAGGGTCGCCATCAGGTCGGCGTCGAACCGGCCCA
Source organism: Paludisphaera sp. (assembly GCF_037189885.1). NCBI lineage: Bacteria > Pseudomonadati > Planctomycetota > Planctomycetia > Isosphaerales > Isosphaeraceae > Paludisphaera > Paludisphaera sp. The sequence goes on along the minus strand of NZ_JBBCIR010000004.1, from coordinate 73,884 downwards.
GCAGCGCCCCGGCGCGCTCCACGAAGGCGTCGCCGTACATCTCGAACCCGGTCGACTTCGGCGGTCGCCGAGCCAGGTACTCGTCCTCGGCCAGGAGCCGGGCCACGAGCGCCTCGTCGACCCGCCCCGCCCGCGCGAGCGCCCCGTCGCGGTCGCAGGCGAGCGCCCCGCCGGTGACGCGCCGGGCCAGGCGGTCGAGCAGCGAGTTCGCCGGGCCGGTGTCGAAGCCGAAGACCTTCGAGGGGTCGGGGTCGAGCACGGTGACGTTGGCGATCCCCCCCAGATTGAGCACCGCCCGGCGCTCGGGGGCGGACTCGGGCTCGCGGGGGGCGTACAGGATGATGTCGGCGAAGGGCGAGATGGGCGCCCCCTCGCCGCCGGCCGCGATGTCGCGCATGCGGAAGTCGGCAATGACCAGGGCGCCGGTCCGCTCGGCCAGGACGTCGCCGTCCCCCACCTGGAGCGTCGCGCCGATCGCGCCCGGCACCGAACTGTGATGATAGACCGTCTGGCCGTGCGAGCCGATCAGGTCGACGTCGCCCGGCGAGAGCCCCGCCCTGTCCACCGCCGCGCGAAACGCGTCGGCGAACGCCTCCGCGACCAGCACGCCCATCTCGGCGACGTCGCGCACCCGCCAGTCCTTCAGGCCGAGGATCCGGGCGCGGGTCTCGGCGGGATAGGGGGACTCCGCGTAGTGGAGCAGGTCGACCCTCGCCCCGGGACGATCCGCCGATGGGAGGCCGGAGCCGTGGACCCGGCAGACCGCCGCGTCGATCGAGTCGGCGCTGGTCCCGGAGATCATCCCCACCACCACCCGCGACGGCTTCCGCGTCCGGGAGGCCAACATCTCGGCGATCGCGCTCATGCTGCTTGGGACTCCGTCGTCGCGTCCATCGGCCGTGGGGCCGTCCGCCCCGATCCCCCGCGTCATCCTAGCACGTCCAGCCCGCCCGGACGGAGCAATCCTCGTCGCCGTAACGACTGTCGCGCGGGGGGGGCGTCGGGCGGAGGATTCTCGTCCTTGAGTCATTTCCCCGTGTGATATAATTCGGAGCGACGGGGGAGGGCCGGAGGAGCCGATCCCCCTCGCCAGCGACCGATCGCGAGCCGGGCGTTCGCCTCCGGCCTCGGCGTCCGTCGTGACCGCCAGACTGATTGACTACCATCTGATTTGCAACAACGGAGCGGTGCGAGGAGACGCAACCCCCGATCAGCGCCAGTTTTCCGCGACAGGATGACCGTCAGGGCCGCATCCGAGAGCCGCCGTCCGTCGTCATCTTCATCTCCGCTGGACTCTACGCGCCGGATTCGGGTCGACCCGCGTCAGCATCGCCTCCGCCCGGGAGGACGGTCGACCATGCGCCGGATCGGGAACCCACGCTTGGCCTGGTTGCTCGCCCTGCTTCTCTCCTGGGCCCCCTTCTCGACGGCCGCCGCCCCGCGCGACGAGTCGGCGACGACGACGGCGACCGCCCAGGCCGAGGACGCGGCGACCGACGCCGACGTCGCGATGGAGCGAGGGCTGGACCGGGAGCGGGAGAAGAACTGGTCGGGGGCCATCGAGGTCTACCGCGACGCGATGGCGAAGTGGCCCAGCCGGACCGACTTCCGTCGCCGGATGCGGCTGTGCGAGCTGCACTTCAAGCTCGGCAAGCGCTATCATGACGCCAGCTTCCGGTCCGTCCTGCTCCGCCTGCCCCGCGAGCAGTCCGCCGACCTGTACTCCGAGGTGCTGGAGCGGATCCAGAGCTTCTACGTCGACTCCGTCGGCCTGGAGCCCCTGCTCCGCCACGGCCTGGACAACCTGGAGGTGGCCCTCCGCGACCCGACCTTCCTGAAGCTCAACGCCACCACGACCGAGCCCGCCCGGATCGCCTGGCTCCGCGAGCAGTACAAGGGGTTGCGGACCCGCCTGGCGGTCGCCGACCGCGAGTCGGCCGTCGCCCTGGCGCTCCAGGCCGCCGACCTCGGCCGCCACGGGCTGGGGATCGAGGCCACGCCGATCCTCCTTGAGTTCACCTACGGGGCGTGCGACGCGCTCGACGACTTCACCAGCTACCTCACGCCCGACAAGCTGGAAGACCTGTACGCGATGATCGACGGCAACTTCGTCGGCCTTGGGGTCGAGCTGAAGGGGACGCCCGAGGGGCTGAAGCTCGTCGGCGTGATCCGCGGTGGGCCGGCGTGGGAGGCGGGCCTCGTCGCCGGCGACCAGATCGTCAAGATCGCCGGCCAGCCGGTCAAGGGGCTGGGGCTCGACGAGGCGGCGAACCGGCTCCAGGGGACCGAGGGGTCGAGCGTGGATCTCGAGGTCCTGAAGCGCGACTCCAGCGTGGCCGTCCTGCGGCTGGTCCGCCGCCACGTGGACGTGGAGAGCGTCACCCGGGCCACGATCGTCGACGAGTCTCGCGGCATCGGCTACGTCCAACTCTCGGGCTTCCAGAAGAGTTCGACCGAGGAGATCGACCAGGCGCTCTCCGGGCTGACGGAACTGGGGATGAAGACGCTGGTGCTGGACCTCCGCGGCAACCCCGGCGGGCTGCTGAACGTGGCCGTCGACATCGCCGACCGCTTCATCGACACCGGCGTCATCGTCTCCACCCGGGGCCGCGCCTCGGGGCAGTCGCAGGTCTTCCAGGCCGACGGCCGGGCGCGATGGCGGATGCCGCTGTACGTCCTGGTCGATCGCGAGAGCGCCTCGGCCAGCGAGATCCTCGCCGGCGCGTTGCAGGACCACAAGCGGGCCGTGATCGTCGGCGACCGCACCTACGGCAAGGGGTCGGTGCAGAGCATCTTCTCGCTCCGCTCCGCCCCGGCCGGGCTCAAGCTGACGACCGCCAAGTTCTACTCCCCCCTCGACCGCGCCTACAGCGAGCGCGGGGTGACGCCGGACATGCCCGTGAAGCCCCACGTCGTCGCCCGGCCGGTCGACGGCGCCGAGCCCGAGGCCCTGGACGACCCCCCGACCGGCGACCCCCGCACCGACCCGGTGCTGGCCGCCGCCATCCGCGCCGCCGACGAGTCGTCGCGGGCCCAGGCGTCCGCCCGCTGACGTCGCCCGCCCAGCCCCCACCCCGCCCCCGGGCCTCCCCCGGGGGCCTTCTCTTTTCGAAGGAAGCCCCACCGTGAAGATCGTCGTCCTCGACGGCCGGACGCTCAACGACGACCCCCGGGCCTGGTCCGGGCTCGAACCCTTCGGCGAGGTCTCCTACCACCCCGTCACCGCGCCCGAGGACGTGCTGGAACGCTCCGCCGGGGCCGACGTCCTGATCGTCAACAAGTGCCCGATCCGCGAGGCGACCCTCGCCAAGCTCCCGGACCTGAAGTTCATCGCCGTGACCGCCACCGGGTTCGACTGCGTGGACGTCGCCGCGGCGAAGGATCGCGGCGTCGTGGTTTCCAACGTTCGCGGATACAGCACCGACTCGGTGGCGCAGCTCACCTTCGCGCTGCTGCTGGAGCTGACGCTCCAGGTGGGCGTCCACAGCAACGCCGTATTCGCGGGCGAGTGGGCGTCGCAGCCGGACTTCTCGATCCGCAAGACGCCGCTGGTGGAGCTGGCGGGCAAGACGATGGGGATCGTGGGCCTGGGCCAGATCGGCCGGAAGGTCGCGGGGATCGCCGAGGCGTTCGGGATGCCGGTCATCGCCCATCGCCCCAGCGGACGGACGCCCGAGCCCTCCGACCCGATCCCGGCCGTGGGCCTCGACGAGCTGTTCGAGCGGGCCGACGTGATCAGCCTCCACTGCCCCCTGACCCCCGCCACCGAGGGGATGGTGAACGCCGACCGCCTGAAGCGAGCGAGGCCGACCGCCTACCTGCTGAACACCGGCCGCGGTGCCCTGATCGTGGAGCAAGACCTGGCCGACGCCCTGAACGCCGGGACGATCGCCGGCGCGGCGGTGGACGTGGTCACGCGCGAGCCGATCGCGCCGGACAACCCGCTCCTGAAGGCGAAAAACTGCGTCATCACCCCGCACATCGCCTGGGCCACGGGCGAGGCCCGCGAGCGGCTGATGGAGGCGACGGTCGCGAACGTCGCGGCCTTCGCGGCCGGGAAGCCGACCAACGTGGTGGGCTGAAGTCCGACGCGATTCGAAACGCCGCGAGCCGACCGGGGGTCCGGCCGGCTCGCGACGAGGTTTGCCTCGGGGCGTTCGCCGAGGTCGGTCGTCCCGGTCAGTCGTTGATGACGACGGGGGCCTTGACCGGGGCCGCGGCGAGGGCCTTGGAGCCCAGGGTGAGGTAGTCGCCGACGATGCGGAGGATCTCGTCGTTGTAGAAGTCGGGGACCCAGGCCTCGCGCTCGTTGTACTTCTTCTTGGCGCGCTTGTCCTTCTTCTCCTTCTCCTCGGCGGCCTTCTCTTCCTCGTCGGGGATGAACTCGGCCTTGAACTTGGCCTCCTCGAGCGGGATCTGGTGCTTGGCCTTGCGGTCCAGGTACTGCTTGATGCGGCCTTCCAGCTTCTGGAAGCCGGGGTCGTCCGAGCGACGCGCGGCGGACCGGGCCTTGACGGCGGCGACGAGGTCGTCGGGGGTGCGGTTCCACTTCTCGTGCGGCAGCGGGTCGACCTTCTCGAACTTCAGGGCGAAGTCCATCTTGCCCTCGCCGACGTCCATGGAGTCGCGGAGCGACGGCAGGTGGACGTGGGGGGCGACGCCGTTGATCTGGGTGCTGTCGCCGTTGGCCCGGTAGAACTGCTGGATGGTGAGCTTCAGCGCCCCGCGGTTCTTCGCCCGGTCGCCGCCGCGGCGGCCGAGGTCGCCGATGTTGACGATGCTCTGGACGGTCCCCTTGCCGAAGGTGCTGGAGTCGCCGATGATCAGCCCGCGGCCGTAGTCGGCGATGACGCCGGCGAAGATCTCCGAGGCGCTGGCGCTGGACTTGTTGATCAGGACGACCAGCGGGCCGTCCCACGCCGTCCCGTCGTCGTCGTCGCGGAGCGACTTGACGCCCACGGCGTCCTTCACCTGGACGACCGGGCCGGTGTCGATGAACAGGCCGGAGAGGGTCTTCGCCTCTTCGAGCAGGCCGCCGCCGTTGTCGCGGAGGTCCATGACGATCGCCTCGACGCCCTCGACCTTGAACTCGTCGATCAGGCGCTGGCAGTCGATCGTGGCGGAGACGGCGTTCGGGTCGCCGCGGAGGATGGCCATGGTGTCGCCGTAGAAGGCCGGCAGGTTGATCACGCCGACCTTGACCTGGCGGCCGTCGGCCTCGACCTCCAGCACCTTCCCCTTGGCGTGCTGCTCGGTCAGCTCGACCTTGCCGCGGGTGATGGCGTACTCCTTGAGCTCCTTCGCCTCGGCGGTCTGGACGATCAGCTTGACCACGGTGCCGCTCTTGCCGCGGATGAACCGGACCACGTCGCTGAGCTTCTTCTCGATCAGGCTGGTCTCGGAGCCGTCCTCGTTGCGGATGCCGACGATCTTGTCGTCGGGCTGGAGCCGCCCGTCCTTGTCGGCCGGGCCGTTGGGGACGATCTCCTTGACGACCGCGTAGCCGTCCTCCGAGCCGAGCGACGCGCCGATCCCCTCCAGCGACAGGTGGAGCTGCTGGTTGAGGAGGTCTTCGAGGTTCTTGGGGCCGAGGTAGGCCGAGTGGGGGTCGAAGGTCCGTGTCAGGCTGGACAGGTAGATTTCCAGCAGCTCGCCGGAGTCGAGCTGGTGGAAGATCCGGTTGCGATCGCGGTAGCGGACGGTCAGCTTCTGGACGATCTCATCCTGGGAGAGCGAGCCGTCCATGCGGAAGCCGAGCTGCTCCAGCTTCAGCTTCTTGCGCCAGCGCTCGTCGGCCTCGGCCTTGTCGACGGGGTAGTCGAGCAGGTCGGGGTCGTCGACGATGTACTCGTCGACCGTGAAGTCGAACGGCTTGGCGAGCAGGTCCATCACCGTCTTGTAGCGCTGGTCCTGGCGCTCCAGGAAGCGGTCGAAGACCCGGCGGGCGAAGCTCACGTCGCCGCGGCGGACCTGGTCGTCCAGGTCGGTCGCTTCCTTCTTGAACTCCTCGACGTCGGCCTTGAGGAAGTAGTTCTTCTGGGGGTCGAGATCCTTGAGGAAGTTGTCGCACCACTTCACCGCGATGTCGTCGTCGATGACCGGGTGGGCCATGTGACCGCGCTCCACCAGCGCGACGACGGTGCGGGCGATCTCCTGCTCCTCGTCGGTCGGAGTGGGGGCCTGGGCCCCCACGATCGCGGCCATCAGGAACAGGAGCCCGATCAGCGAGAGTGGACGTAAGGCAATTCGCGGCATGGGGATGTGTTCCTGAAAGCCTGATCCGCGGGGAGTACGGAGGCGACCCTGGCCATCGGCCAATCTTAGCCCTGGGGGTGAATCCCGGCAAGGCCGCCCCCGCGACCCGCCGATCCGTCGCGACCGCCCCCTCCGTCATCGTCGGCGGGGCCATTCGCGAAGATTTAACATTCCTTCGCCACCCGACCCCGCAATGTTCGTCGGAAAACCGCGCGAACGCCCGACCCTCGCCGCGCACGCTCGTTCCCGCGCATCGGCCCGAAGTTGGCTTCGTTCGTCGTCGCCACGTCGGCCTCCACGAGACGCAAACTCATGAGCTATCGGGACCTCCGCCGAAACCGCGTTGGCTTCGTTCGTCGTTTTCGAATGTGTTTTCGCGTCTCGCGTCGGGATGTATCGGCTGATTTCGGTGACGGGTTGATTGGGCCTAAGGATGCCGAATCCCCTCTCGCCGGATCGAAGCGCCTTCCTGCCGTCGCGAGTCGCCCCACGCCCCAAGAGCGAGAACCCCGCCTAATGTAGTGCTACACAAAACCAGCCCGGAAAACGGCGGACGACGTCAGCCGGCGGACGACATCCGAGATTACCTCTATAAACTGTTTCTCAGTAGCAATTTGCGACCGACAAAATTTTCGCTGTCCGGGATGCTCGCGTGCCACTTCGCTGGTCTTGGTTCCTGCCATTCGCGCCGGAATCACCAGATTCCTGGCCTCCGACGGCGTTGCTTCCGGGAAAGGGCAGGCGCTCCAGAACAAGCCAGGGTCGGGGGGTTTCGGCAATGGCCATGGCCGTGTCCGACAGGGACCGGCGTTCTCCACAAGTCCCGAAGGGGATCCCGAGCGAGGTCCCTGCACCAGGAGGACGACGGTTTGGTTCAAGTCCGAGGGGGCGCGTGGCCGATGAGGGAGGATGAGGCGTGATCCTTCCCGCCCGCACCCATTGAGCCGAGCACCATGAACCGCCAAGTCCTCCCCAGCATGCTGCTGAGCGTGTTCATCGTCTGCTTCTTCGCGGTCGTCCTGCGCCCGCTCGAACCAGCCGGGGGGCAAGCCCTCGCGGAGCCTCCGTCCGCCGCCGCTCCCGCCCAGGCCCCCGCGGCCCCGGAGCCGACCCCGCCCCCCGAGACGGTCGCGGCGGTCCCCCCCGCGGTGGAGTCGGAAGACCAGGCGGAAGCGGCCGAGCCCGAGCACTCCGCGCCGGGGCCCGCGCCCCCCGCGGAGGTCTTCGCGATCGTCGAGCCGACGCCCCTCCCGACCACAGCGCCCGCGCCAGAGCCGGAGCCGATACCGGAGCCGGAACCCAGCCCCCCCGCGCCGACGCCCGCGGTTGCCGTCGTCCCGGCACCGGCACCGGCCCCCGCGCCCGCGCCGGTGGTCCATGTGGCGCCCCGGGTCGTGAAGCCGGCCGCCGCGCCCCGGCTCGAAGAGCGGATCGAGGTACGGATCGCCAGCACGCCCGCGCCCCGGCGCACGCCCCCTCCGCCCCGCGTTCCCGCGCCCGAAGCGCCGCCGGAGCCCGAAGCCCCCGAGCCCGAGCCCGAGCCCGAGCCGGAGGTGGTGGCGATCCCTCGGGGCGAGCCGGAATCGACGGTGGCCGCCGAGGGGGAGACGCTGGAAGACGTCGCCCTGCGGGTCTACGGGACGCGCGCCGCCGCGGCCACCCTGCGCGACGCCAATCGCGGCCTCGCCGGCCGTCTCCGGGCGGGGGCCCTGCTCTGGACCCCCCCGCTCTGAATCGGGCTCACGAGTCGATCCCTTCGAACCTCGTCGGGATCCGATCCGGGTGGATCGGGAGCCAGGGCCGGAGCGCCGCCCTCTCGTACCATCGGGCCAGCCAGGCGTGGAGGGCCCGGTCGCGCCGAGTGCCTTCCCCGCGTCGGGCGGCGTGGTAGGTCGACATCGCGCGACATAACGAAGAGCGTGTCCTCATCTCCTGCGCGCCCCAACTCACGGCGAGCACGCCGACCAGGGCGACCGGCCAGAGGGCGGTCCAGCGGCGAATGCCCGGGGGCCGGTCGCGGGCGAGCGTCCGGTCCAGGGCCGAAGCGACTCGCAGGGCCAGGGCGGCGCCGATGATCGTCCCGATGGCCATGTGGACGGGCTCCAGCGCGGCGCTGTAATGACTCATCGCGAAGACCTCGTCCGCGAGCCTCCTGTAACCCTGGAGGATGATCATGAAGGCGAACGTCGAGCCGCCCAGGATCGTCGTCGCGCGCGCCGAGGCGCGGAGCATCATCCCCGCCCTTCGGCGTCGCGACGACGCTTCTCCCTCGGCCGTCCGGCGGGCCAACTCCTCCCGATAGGTCCGTGCCGCGAGGATCGCCGCGCTGCCCGCCACGAGCGTCGTCCCCACGGCGGGCGCGCCGCCGAAACTGGCCGCCGCGACGAGGGAGGCCGTGATAACTGCCAGGAGCATGAGCCGACGCGGCCAGGCGCGCATGGGTATCTCCCGAACGGGACGGCGGCTCAGCTCGCGGCGGGCTCGCCGAGCCGGGCTTCCAGGAGGTCGAGGCCTCGTTCCAGGTCCGCCAGGGTCTCGGGCGATAGCTCGCGGCGGCCGAAGCGGACCTGATAGAACGCCTCGACGAGCTTCTCGGGGAGTTCGGCCATCGCGGCGTCGCCGTCGCCGCTTTCATCGCGACCGCGGAGGAGGCGGAAGGCGCGGGTGGCGAACTCGCTCTGGGTCTCGGCCGGGGCCCGCCTCAGGTCGTGGGCGGCCAGTAGTTGGACGAGGCGGCGGTAGAAGTGGACGCCGGAACTTCCCAGGATGTCGTCGGCCGGGCCCCGCCACCAGGCGAACATCCGCCGGGCCAGCCAGACGAGCGCGCGGAACAGGGCGGCCACCAGCGTCAGCACGAAGAACGAGACGACGAACCCGCGCAGGCTGATGAACGAGCGGAAGCTCTTGAAGTCGAACATCGTGGAGAACGCCGACCGCGTCGCGCCGCCGAGCATCCCGAAGCCCTCGCGGACCTGCTGGAACACCCAGATCACCGGGCTGTAAAGCTTGGCCTGGCGGTTGGCGTCGTAGCCCAGGACGTAGAAGACCCAGACGTAGCGGACCACGTCGGTGACGCCGCGGAAGCGCGAGGCGAGGCCGCCGACCTGCGCGACCGACTCGTCGCGCTCCTGGCCCGGCGTGGGGTCCAGGGTGATCCAGCGCGGGCGGCCGTCGGCGTCGCGTCCGAGGTAGGCCTCCACCCAGGAATGGGCGTGCTTCTGCCGCACGGTCATGATCTGGGTGAAGTCGTTCCAGTCCCCCCCCTTGAAGCCGTTGACCATGCGCGAGGGGATCCCCACGGAGCGCAGGAGCATCGTCAGGGCGCTGCCGAAGTACTCGCAGTGGCCCTCGCGGCGGTTGACCAGGAAGTCGACGATGGGGTCGAGCGAGTAGTCGACCCGGTCCATCGCCAGGGTGTAGGAGAAGCGTGAGGGGTCGTGCAGGTATGCCTCGAGCGCCCGGGCGCGTGCGGCGACGGCGTCGGGGCCGTCGCCCTCATGCCCGGCGACGATCGGCCGGGCGATGGGCTCCAGGGCGGCGCGGACGTCGTCGGGGATGTCCAGGAGCACCTCGCGGACGCGGGACTCGCTGGGGGGATCCTCGCCGACCTGCGGGAGGGACGGGTCCAGCTCGGAGACGACCTCGTAGTCATACGCGCCGCGGGGGTCGTTGCGGTAGATGGTCCCGTCGACGGCGTTGAACTGGGGGCCGAGGCCCAGGCGATGGCCGGACTCGGCGAGGACGTACGGGCGGAGGCCGAACAGCGTGGGCGAGTCGTTCGCCTCCAGCTTGATGATCTGGCGGAGGGTGGGCCGTCGCGCCGCGGTCCGCTCGCGGTAGCTGGGGAACGTGCGCTGGGATCGGTAGTTCTGGCGTCGCCAGCGGCCCCGCTCGTAGCTGTTGAGGGTGACGCCGCGCCAGAGCGGCTCGGCGGGGGGGCGGGCCGGGGCCTTGTCGGCGTCGGCGAACTCCACGGTCATGACGGGGGTGTCGTTCTCCAGGATCTCGCCGAGCTGGCCGAGCATCACCTCCTCGTCGAAGCCGGTGAGGTGCTTCGCCGTGGTGGGGCCGAACCGGGCCCGCGTCACCCCCTGCTGGCGGGGGAGGAGCAGGAAGACGAAGTATCCCAGCCCCAGCGTGAGGGCCAGGATCTGGAGGGTCGACCAGAAATAGGGGGCGTCGAACAGGCCGCGGTACGGGTCGCGGGCCGAGGCCCCCAGGGGGGCGCCGGCGTCCGGGGCCGCCGCCAGGAACCGCCGCGACTCGCGCTGGAGGAAGAACTGGCCCAGCACCCAGATGGCCAGCAGGGCCCAGAGGAACAGCCAGACGCCCACCCGGTCGCCCATGTTGATGACGGCGCCGATGAGCACCTGCATCAGGCCGACCAGGAAGAGGACCCAGTCGTCCTCGACCCGCTTGGGGAGGAAGTACTTGATGAGCTGGAGCGAGACGAGCCAGTGGCCCAGGCAGCGGATGAGCTGGGTGTCGTCCAGCGAGTATTCGAAGTACAGGAGGCCCAGCGAGCCGACCGCCAGGAGGGTGGCCAGGGACGGCGGGAGGGACCACTCGGGCTTGCGGTCGACGGTCAGGAAGGCGGCCAGGCCGGCGGCGGCGACGACGGGGGGCAGGAGCCAGCCGCCGCGGTCGTCGCTGGTGTCGGCGCAAAGGGCGGTCGTGGCGACCGTCATCATGAGGTAGAAGCTGGCCCGATAGACGAGGTAGCTGTTCACGACCCGCCCCCCCTCCGCGCGCGCCAGGCGGGGGGCCCGTCGGGCGTCACGGTCTCCTCGATGATGACCCCGTCGTCGTCGGGCTCGGCCGGGAAGATGCCCCGCCGGCGCTCGTCCTGGGTGGCGAAGCGGTCGGCCTCGGCGGCGGAGAGCCGCTGCTGGAGCAGGCCCCGCGTCTCCTCCTCGTCGAACTCGATCAGGCCGTCCAGGTCCCCCTGCGCCGCGTTGAAGGCCAGCACCCGCCCCGAGAGGCCGCGGGCGGCGGTGGGGTTCAGCCGCGAGGAGCGCTCGGCCTCCTCAAGCAGGTTCAGCGGCCGGGCCCCGGCGACGATCAGGAGGGCGTCGCGCAGGGTGGCGGGGGGGAGGACGTCGATCAGCTCGGCGAGGCCCCCCTCGTTCACCGGGCGGAGGACGGCCAGCTGCTCCAGCAGCTCGTGCAGCAGCTTGACCGACGCCGGGCCCTGGATGACGCCCGGCACCGGGCCGGTCCAGCCCAGGACGATCCGGCGGCCCTGGCGGCGGCAGGTCTCCAGGCAGACCGTCGCCGCGAACGAGATCGCCTGCTCCACCGCCTCGCGCTGCTCGGGCTCGACCTTCGTCCGGGGGAGCCACGGGTCGACCAGGATGGCGAGGTCCTGCTCGTTCTGCTGCTCGAACTCCTTCACCATCAGCTCGCCCCGCCGGGCGGAGGTGCGCCAGTGGATCCAGCGCGGGCTGTCGCCGGATCGGTAGTCGCGCAGGCCGTGGTATTCCTCCTGCTGGGCGGAGCGGTCGTGGCGGCGACCCTGGCGGTTCTCGCTGGCCTGGCGCTGGAGTTGGAACCAGCGCCGGGAGAGCCGGCCGACCCGGGGGTAGACCAGGAGCGTGTCGGGCATCGGCATCGTGACCCGGCGCTCGACGATCCCGAACGGCGCTCTGGTGCCGAGGTCCAGGTCCTGGAAGCGGTACTTGCCGCGACGGGGCGACTCGCCCCGCCAGCGGGCCCGGGCGCGGTCGCGGGCGACGACGCGCGGGAAGAAGACCTTCAGGGGGGTGGCCCCGGCGGCCGCCCCGCGCTCGGCCGGGACCAGCCGGTCCTCCACGAACAGGGCCAGCGCGGGCATGCGGCGGCGGTCGTTCTCCAGGGTGTAGTCGACGACCAGCGGGTCGCCGGCGAAGATGTAGCCGGGGCTGCGCCTCAGGACGGCCAGGCGCCGCAGCATGGCCCGGCTGCCGAACCAGGAGGCCACGAACGGCCCGGCCGCGGTGGTGGCGACGAGGAGGATGAGGTTGATCTGCTGGAGCATCCCCGCGGCGAGCAGCACCAGCATCACCCCGAAGTAGGCGAAGCCCTCGCGGGTGACGATCGCCCGCTCGGTCGGCGCGAGGGCCTGGATCAGCCCCCGGGCCAGCCCCCCCGCCCGTCGTCGTCGCCGCCGCGATCGCGGCGCCCCGGCCCTGTCGTCCGCGATCATGGCTCGATCCCCCCCGCCGCGTCGATGCCGATGCTCCGCCCGCCGGGCCCGCGCCGACCCCCGCCCCCGTCGGCCGAGGTCAGGTCGGCACCTTCACCCGATCGACGATGTCCCGGATGATGGCCTCGGCCGCGCCGAACTCTCCGGCCTGGAGGAACGACTTGCCGACGACGCGGTGGGCCAGGACCGGGACGGCCAGCGTCTTCACGTCGTCGGGGACCACGAAGTCGCGGCCGGAGACCATCGCCAGCCCCTGCGCCGCGCGGTAGAGCGTGAGCGCCCCGCGGGTGCTGACGCCGACGTGCAGGTCCTCGCTGCGGCGGGTCAGGTGGACGAGGTCGAGCAGGTAGTCGGCGATCGAGTCGTCGACCCGGACCTTGCGGGTCCCCTCCTGGAGCAGGACGACCTCGGCGGCCGTCAGCGCGGGCTTGAGGTCGTCGACCGGCTCGCCGGAGCGGTGGTCGTTCAGGAGCCGCTTCTCCTCCGCGCGGATCGGGTACCCCATGCGCAGGCGGATCATGAAGCGGTCGAGCTGGCTCTCCGGCAGGACGTAGGTGCCCTCGAATTCGTAGGGGTTCTGGGTCGCCAGGACGATGAACGGACGCTCCAGGCGGTAGGTTGCCCCCTCGACGGAGACCTGGCGGTCGGCCATGGCCTCCAGCAGGGCGCTCTGGGTGCGGGGGGTGGTGCGGTTGATCTCGTCGGCGAGGATGACGTTGGCGAAGAGGGGGCCGGGCTTGAAGACGAACTCCCCGGAGGGGGCGTGGTAGATGCTGGAGCCCAGCACGTCCGAGGGGAGGAGGTCGGGAGTGAACTGGATTCGGCGGAAGGAACAGTCGATACTGGCCGCGAGGGCCCGCGCCAGGAGCGTCTTGCCGACGCCGGGCACGTCCTCGACCAGGACGTGCCCCTGGGCGAGCAGGGCGACCACGGCGAGCTTGATGGACTCGGGCTTGCCGAGGACCACCCGGCCGACGTTCTCCAGCAGCCGGCTCGTCAGCGCGTAGAGATCTTCCTGGGCCGTGGGCGCGACATCGGTCGTTTGCGATGGGGTCATTCGGTGGGCTCGTCGAGGGCTCGGGCGCGGTCGTCGGGCTCGGGGCGGTCCGGATTGCCACTATAATCCACGCGGCTCGCGGATCCAACGCCCGCAAGCGGCGGGCCGAAGAACGTCCCGGTTTCCGGGGGAGAGGGGGACGGTGGCGGACGGAGACGAGGCCTCGCCCCCGATGGACGTGACGATCCTGGCCGGCCGGCTCGGGCTGGACGACGACGGCTGGCCGCTGGGCCCGCTGCTCGACCGCCTGGAGCGGCGCGGGATCGCCCCGCGGGTCGTCTGCACCGGCCGGGCCGACCGCCGCGAGGACCCCCGCGTGACGGTCGTCCCGGCGCTGGGCCGCCCCTGGATCAAGGCCCTGGCGGTCCGCCGCCTGGCCGGCGACGGCGCCTCCCCGCGCCCCGCCGTGCTGCACGCGCTGCACGAGGAGACGGCAGACGTGGCCCTCGCCCTGGCGGAGACATGGCGCGTGCCGTACCTCCAGACCGTCGACGACTTCCTCGTCGCCGAGGACGGCCTGCGCGTCAGCCGTCGCTGGCTGCGCGCGTTCGTCGCCTCCAGCGAGGAGCTGCGCGACGTGCTGATCGGCGAGCTTGGGGTCCCCCCGAATTTCATCGCGGTGGTCCCCCCCGGCGTCGTGGCCGAGCCCCTGCCCCGCCCCCCCGGCGGCGGCGCGGTGCCGGTCGTGGGAATCGCCGGCCCGCCGATGGGGGAGACCGGCTTCGCGCCGTTCCTGGAGGCCGCGGCGCTGGTGCTGGGGAGGGGCCGCGACGTGGAGTTCCTCCTCGCCGTGCAGGGGGGAGACTCGATCGAGGTCCGCCGCCACGCCCAGGCGCTCAAGATCCAGGACCGCGTGACGGTCGCCGACTTCGACCTCGTCGGCCCCCGGCTGTGGTCGGTCCTGGACGCCTACTGCCAGCCGGCCCTGGAGCCCAGCGCGGGGCGCACCCTGACGCTGGCCCTGGTGCAGGGGGTGCCGAGCGTGGCGACGAACGTCCGGGGCCTGCGCGGGCTGATCCGCCCCGGCCGTTCCGGGCTGCTGGTGCCCCCGGACGACGCCCCCGCCCTGGCCGACGCGATCGCCCGCCTGCTGGACGACCGCGAGGCCGCCCGCGCCATGGCCGAGTCCGCCCAGGCCGACCTCCGCGCCCGCTTCGACATCGACGCCGAGGCCGACAAGCTCGCCGCCCTCTACCGCAAGGCCGCCGCGTCGCCCCCCGACGCTGGCCCCCCCCGCGGTTGATCGTTCGTGCCGGGCTCGGATAAAATGCGTCGGATGGATGACCGCGAGGTCAAGACCGTGGGGAAGCGCCGGGGGTGCCGCATGCGACGATCCGCCGATCCCGTGGCCGCGAGGGGCGGGGCGTCGTGAACGAGACGGAGCCGACGCCCGGAAGCCGACTCTCGCTCGCCGAATGGCTGGACCGGTATGACGAAGCTCTCCTGCGCGGGGAGACGCCTCCCGACCCGGCGGAGGTGGGGGGCGCGGACGCCGAGGGCCTGCGAAACCTGCTCGACATGCTCGACAGGACGCTCCGGCCGACGGGGTCGGCGCCGGGGACGCTGACGCACGCGTCCGGCTCCGGGGGCGAGGGCTCAGCGTCGCCGCCCCGCGAGGCCATCGGGCGGTTCATCATCGAGGAGGAGCTGGGCCGCGGAGGGTACGGGATCGTCTACCGGGCCTTCGACTCGACGATCGGCCGGCGGGTCGCGGTCAAGGTCCCGCGGGCCGACGCGCTGTCGGATCCCGACGTCCGCCGTCGCTTCCTCCGCGAGGCCCACGCCGCGGCGCGGCTCGACCACCCGAACCTGGTGCCCGTCTTCGAGGTCGGCGAGGCCGGGGGCGTCTGCTACATCGCGTCGGCCTACTGCGAAGGCCCGACGCTCCGGCGATGGATCAACGAGGGGCGAGCGCCGGCCGATCCTCGCGCGGCGGCGCGGCTGGCGCTGGCCCTGGCGCGGGCGATCGAGCACATGCACGCCCGGGGGGTCCTGCACTGCGACCTGAAGCCTGAGAACGTGATGATCGACCCGGCGGGGCCGGGCGAACCCGACGGCGACCCCACGCCGCGCGTGACCGACTTCGGCCTCGCCCGCCTGGCCGACGCGCCCGTCGGCGAGTCGACCGCGGCGCGGGCCTGTGGGACGCCGCCGTACATGGCCCCCGAGCAGATCGAGATGCGCCGCGAGTCGATCGGCCCGGCGACCGACGTCTACGCCCTGGGGGCGATCCTGTATGAGCTGCTGACCGGCCGCAAGCCGCACCGGGGCAAGTTGACGTGGGAGCTGATGCGGGCCGTCGTGGCCGCCCCCCCCGCCCCGCCGCGATCCCTACGGCGAGCGATCCCGCGCGACCTGGACGCCGTGGCGATGCGATGCCTGGAGAAGCGGCCGGACCGGCGCTACACGGACGCGGGGGCCCTGGCCGACGACCTGGCCCGATACCTCGACCGCCTCCCGACGCGAGCCCGGCCGCTGGGGCGGGCCCGCCGCCTGGCGCGGTGGTCGGCGCGCAACCCGGCCGCCGCCGCCCTGCTGGTCATGGGCGCGGCGACGCTGGTCGCCAGCGTCTGGTACTCGCTGACGCTGCGACGGGTCGTCGACGACCTGAACCACGCGAACACCGTGGCCAGGATCGCCCGCGGCATCGCCGAGCGGCAAGAGGCCCGGACGCGGGCAGCCCTGGAACGCGCCGAGGAGAAGACCGAGGCGGAACGCGGGGCCAATTACGCGGCCGTCCTCGTCCTGGCCCAGCAAGAACTGGAGCGGGGCCAGACGATCCAGGCCCAGAGATCCCTGCGAGGGCTCGTCCCGCGGCCGGGCTCCGACGAGCCCGACCGCCGGGACTTCGCCTGGCACTACCTCTGGCGGCAGTCGCGTCGCGAATGCACGCTCCTCGACGAACTGACGTCGGGCGGGCTGAGATCGCTCGCCGCGGGGGGCGGTAAACTGCTCGCCGTCACGTCGTACCGCGGCGACGGCCTGTGGAGCATCGACCACCCGGCGTCGGCGAGGCCGGTGTTCCGGTTCGAAGGTCCTCTCCCCATCCCGCGGCGTTGCCTGAGGGTCGCCATCCTCTCAGACGGGCGGACGGCGATCGCTTACTCGGAGGAGGATGAGATGCCGAGGATCACGACCTTCGATCTCTCCACCTGGGAGACTCGCCTGGAAATCGAGAGGAGCAGGCTGAGGGATTCGACGATCGCCGAGTCCGCCGACGGGAGTCGCCTGGTCGTGGGGATCGGTTCGGCGCGCATCCCGCGCGTCACCGTCATGGGTCGGGGCGTCGGAGAGCGGCAGGTGCGGCTACTGGGAGTGCCCAGGGCGGAGGTCCTCGCCGTCAGCAGCGCCGATCGGATCGTGGCGCTGCGACGCGGCGGGCCGACGGGGGCCCATCACATCCTCGAAGTTTGGCACGCTTCCCAACGCCGGAACACGACCGTGGGCTGGCCCCTGGTTTCCATCCCTGAGCCGCTGGGCCCCGCGCTGGCGGCCTCGCCCGCGCCCGGGGGCCCGATCGCGACGGGGACTCTCCGTGGCGTGGTGCAGATCCGCGAGCCGCTCGAAGGCGAGATCCTTTTCACCCTCCCCGCGCCGCAACGAGATCGAGACCGCGTGGCCTGCCTGGCCTTCGCGCCCGACGGGATGACCCTGGCGGCCGGCTACAACGGCCTGGTTATCCTCTGGGACCTCGAAAGTCGTCGCGAGGTCGCCCGGATCGACGGGCTGACGGAGTGGACTTCGTCGCTCGCCTTCCTGGACGGCTCGTCGCGCGATGTCGCCGTCGGGCTCTCGGGGGGGGAAATCGTCGTCTGGCACCTCGATCCGATCGAGCCGGCCGTGGTCCTCGACGCGCATGCCGACGAGGCCTGGGGCGTGGGATACGTCGAGGGGGGGAAGACCCTCGCCACCCTGGGGGGGGATCGGCTGCTGAAGCTGTGGGATGTCGCGACCGGCGGGGAGACGGCGGCGCTGGAGGGGCACCAGGACTGGCCGTCGTGCCTGGCGACCTCGACGTCGGGGGGGTTGGCGGCGACGGGCGACTTCGGCGGGGACGTTCTCGTGTGGGACGTCGAAGGGAAGCGGCGACTCCACCACCTGAAGAAGGCCCACGAGGGACGGGTGCGGGCCGTGGCGCTGTCACCGGACGGGAAGAGGCTCGCCTCGGGGGGGCGCGACCCACGGGTCCGCCTCTGGGACGCCGCGACCGGGACGCCGGCCGGGGAGGTGGATGGCCACGGAGGGAGCGTCCGTGGGCTGGCGTTCCGGCCCGACGGCCGCGTGCTCGCCTCGGCCGGCGAGGACGGCGATGTCATCCTGTGGGATGTCGAGTCGCGGCGCGAGGCGCGACGGCTGGACGCCTCGGCCGGCCTCGCCTGCGTCGCCTGGTCACCGGACGGCGAGACGCTCGCCACCGGAGGTATCTGGGGGACGGTGACGCTCTGGGACGCGGAGAGAGGCGAGGTCCGCGACCGCTTGTCCAAGCTGCACCGCCGCGAGGTGAGCGGGCTGGCCTTCAGCCCCGACGGTCGAATCCTCGCGGTGGGGGGGCAGGACGGGCCGATCACGCTGGTCGACGTGGCGACCGGCCGGCGGCACCTGACGCTCACCGGGCACGAGGGGGGCGTGAATGCCCTGGCGTTCAGCCCGAACGGCCGGACGCTCGCCTCCGCGAGCCATGACCGGACCGTCCGGCTGTGGTGGGCGGGGCCGGAGTCGCCATCGGCCTTGCCGCCGTCGCCGGAAGGATTATAATTTCGGTAGAGATCGAAACGACGGCGGCGACGTCGATGTCGCGAGCTGCGAAATGGTCGACATCGGAGGGGGGATGCATGTCGAGCCCGGCGAGGGTCGGCGCGGTCAGTTACCTGAACGCCAAGCCGTTGTACCACCGCTTCAAGGAGTTCGCGCCCGACGCCCGCCTGGAGATGGACGTCCCCAGCCGGCTCGCCGACCGGCTGGCCTCGGGCGACCTGGACGTGGCGCTGATCCCCTCGGTGGAGTACCTGCGGGGGGCCTCGCGGGGCTACGAGATCCTGCCGGGGTTCGCGATCGGCGCCCGCGGGCCGGTGCGCAGCGTCAAGCTCTTCAGCAAGGTCCCGTTCGGGGCGATCGACCGCCTGGCGCTGGACGCCGGCTCGCGGACGAGCCAGGCGCTGGCGCAAGTCTGGCTGGACGCGCGGCACGGCGTCCGGCCGGGCGTGATCGAGACGCTGCCGCTGGGGGTCTCCGCGCTGGAGAGTACGGCCGACGCCGTGCTGGTGATCGGCGACCGGGCGATGAAGGTCCCCGACTCGCCGTTCCACGCGGTGGTCGACCTGGCGGAAGCCTGGCGCGAGCTGACCGGCCTGCCGTTCGTCTTCGCGCTCTGGGTCGTCCGCGCCGGGGCCGACCTGGGGGACCTCCCGGACGCCCTGGCCCGCTGCCGGGCCGAGGGGCTGGCCCACGCCGACGACCTGGCCCGGATCCACGGCCCCAGGCTGGGCCTGGATTTCGCGACGTGCTACGATTACCTCACCCGCGTCCTATCCTATGATTTGGGCGAGCCGGAGCTGTCGGGCCTGAGGCGCTTCGCCCAGATGGCCGCGCGCCTGGGGCTCGCGCCCGGAGGAGTGAACCTTGTCTTCCACCGCCCCCGAGACCTTGCGGCGAGCCGCTGACGGCGGACGCCTGACGTTCGACGAGGGCGTCGCCCTGCTCCGGGGGGCCAAGCTGCTCGACCTCGGCCGCGCCGCCGACGAGGTCTGCCGGCGAAAGAACCCCGGGCCGTTCCGCACGTTCAACATCGACCGCAACATCAACTACACCAACGTCTGCACGGCCGTCTGCGACTTCTGCGCGTTCTACCGCAAGGTCGACGACGCCGACGCCTACGTCCTGGACCGCGACGTCCTCTTCGACAAGATCCGCGAGACCGCCCAACTGGGCGGCGACCAGATCCTCCTGCAAGGGGGCCTCCACCCCCGGCTCAAGCTGGAGTGGTACGAGGAGCTGCTGCGCGACATCAAGTCCGAGTTCCCGTCGATCAACGTCCACGGCTTCAGCGCCCCGGAGATCTACCACTTCACCAAGGTCGCCAAGCTCCCGCTGGAGACGATCCTGGAGCGGCTGAAGGCGGCCGGCCTGGGGAGCCTCCCGGGCGGCGGCGCCGAGATCCTGGTGGACCGGGTCCGCAAGGCGATCACCCGCGGCAAGGTGAACACGGAGGACTGGCTCAACGTGCACCGCGTCTGGCACCGGCTCGGCGGCAAGTCGACGGCCACCATGATGTTCGGGCACGTCGAGACGATCGAGGAGCGGATCGAGCACCTGGACCGCGTCCGCGCCCTCCAGGACGAGACCGGCGGCTTCACGGCGCACATCTGCTGGACGTTCCAGCCCGAGAACACCGACATGGCCGACGTTCCCCCCGCCGGGGCGTTCGAGTACCTCCGCACCCAGGCCATGACGCGGCTTTACCTGGACAACGTGCCGCACATCCAGTCTTCCTGGGTCACGCAGGGGGCGAAGATCGGCCAGATGGGCCTGTTCTTCGGCGCCGACGACATGGGGAGCCTGATGATCGAGGAGAACGTCGTCTCCTCGGCCGGCACCGTCCACCACCTGAGCCTCGACCAGATCAAGCGCTGCATCACCGAGATCGGATACGTCCCCCGGCAGCGCAACGTCTTCTACGAGTACATCGACGAGGCACCCGCCCCCCTCGCCGGGGCCGTGGCGTGATCGCCGTCGAGCGCCTGGGGAAGTCGTTCCACGACGCCCGCCGCGGCTGGGTCGAGGCGGTGCGCGACGTCGCGTTCGAATGCCGCCCCGGCGAAATCTTCGGCCTGCTCGGCCCCAACGGGGCGGGCAAGACGACGACCTTGCGCATGCTCAGCACCGTGCTGAAGCCGACCGCCGGGCGGGCGATCGTCGCCGGATACGACGTGGTCGCCGCGCCGGAGGAGGTCCGCCGCCGGATCGGCTTCATGTCGGCCGGCACGGGCATCTACGACCGCATGACCGCCTGGGAGCTGGTCGAGTACTTCGGCCGGCTCTACGGCATGCCCAGGGACGCCCTCCGCGAGCGGATGGAGACGGTCTTCGACTGGCTCCGCATGGACGACTTCCGCGACGTGCTGGGCTCGAAGATGTCGACCGGCATGAAGCAGAAGGTCTCGATCGCCCGGACCATCGTCCACGACCCCCCGGTCCTCATCTTCGACGAGCCCACCTCCGGGCTGGACGTCCTGGTCCAGCGCACCGTGCTGGACAAGATCCTGGAACTCCGCGACATGGGCAAGACCGTCGTCTTCTCGACCCACTCCATGAGCGAGGTCGAGCGGCTCTGCTCGCGGGTCGCCGTGATCTACCGGGGCCGCCTCCAGGCCCAGGGGCCGATCGACGAGCTGCTGGCGACCCACGGCCAGCCGAACGTCGAGGAGTTGTTCTTCGCGCTCATCGAGAAGGCCGACGCCGAGGCCGGCGCGGGGGCGGCGTCATGAACTGGGCGAACGTCTTCCTGATCTTCCGGCGAGAGGGGATGGACCAGCTCCGCGACCGCCGGACGCTGTTCATGGTGGTCGTCTTCCCGCTCCTGCTCTACCCGATCATCGGCGCGGGGGTGCTCCAGTTCGCCGCCGCGTTGCAGGAGAAGCCGCGGATCGTGGTGGTGGTCGGGGCCGACCGGCTGCCGAAGGAGCCGGCGCTGCTGACCCCGGACGGCACGGGCTTCAACCCGGCCCTGTTCGACTCCCCCGCCGAGGCCGCCCGGCTCTCGGTGGAGATCCAGCCGGACGCCGGCCGGTGGGCGACGCCGGAGTTCCGCGAGTACGCCGTGCGCGAGCTGGACGCCTCGGCCGTGATGGTCGTCCCGGCCGACCTGCCGGAGCAGTTCGCCGCGCGCGCCGACGTCTCCATCCCGATCCACTACCGGAGCGTCGACGAGAACAGCAAGGTGACGTACCTCCGCCTCCGCGAGCTCCTCGACCGCTGGAAGGGCGGCATCGTGGAGGAGCGTCGGAAGGAGGACAAGCTCCCGGAAGGCTACGCGAAGCCGATCGAGGTGCGGGGCCTGGACGCGGCCACCACGCAGGAGATCGGCGGGAGTGTCTGGGGGCGGATCTTCCCGTTCCTGCTGGTGCTGATGTCGCTGACCGGCGCGTTCTACCCGGCGGTGGACCTGTGCGCCGGGGAGAAGGAGCGGGGGACGATGGAGACCCTGCTCATCAGCCCCGCGGGCAGGGCGGAGATCGTCGTCGGCAAGTTCCTGGCGGTCCTCGCGGCCAGCGTGACGACGGCCGTGCTGAACCTCGTGAGCATGGGGCTGACCGGCCTGCAACTGGCCCGGCGCGCCACCGCGATGGGGGGGGGCGACGGCGCCGGCGAGGCCGCCGCGGCGCTCGCGCCGCCGACGTTGCAGTCGGCGCTCTGGATGGTCGTCCTGCTGGTCCCGCTGGCGGCCTTCTTCAGCGCGATCTGCCTGGCCGTCGCGGCGATGGCCCGGAGCATGAAGGAGGGGCAGTATTACATGACGCCCCTCTACCTGGTCTGCCTGCCGCTGATCTTCATGACGATGGCGCCGGGGATCGAGCTGAACGCCTTCTACAGCCTCGTCCCGGTGACGGGCGTGGCGCTCCTGCTGCGGGCCCTGATCGTGGGGGACTACGCCACGGCCTTCCGCTACTTCGTCCCCGTGCTGCTGCCGACGGTGATCTACGCCTGGCTGGCGCTGCGGTGGGCGGTGGAGCAGTTCAACGACGAGCGCGTGCTGTTCCGCGAATCCGAGCGGTTCAGCCTGGGCTCGTGGCTGCGGGGCGTGATCCGCGACCGCGCCGCGCGGCCGACCTCGGCCCAGGCGGTGCTCTGCTTCGCGCTGATCATCACGGCGTCGTGGCTGTTCGCGCAGGTCGTGCTGTCGACCGGCGCGGGGGGGCTCGGCGTGGTGGCGGCGGGGCAGGCGATCATCCTTCTGGTCCCGCTGGCGATGGCGTTCCTGCTGACGACCGACCCGGCCGGGACGCTGCGGCTGCGGCGAGCGGCCTGGCGGTACTTCGCCATCGCCATCGGGGCGGCCGTGGCGGTCAAGCCGCTGTCGGCGGAGTTCGAGCGCCTGGTGCGGTGGGCGTTCCCGCTGTCGGACGCCACGAAGTCGGTGTTCGAATCGCTGCTGCTCGGCGAGACGCCGCTGCCGCTGGCGATCGCGGTCTTCGCGCTCGTCCCGGCCATTTGCGAGGAGGCGGCGTTCCGGGGATTCATCCTGTCGGGGTTGCGGACGGGCCGGCGGACGCGGTCGGCGATCGTGCTGTCGGCGCTGCTGTTCGGGCTGCTGCACGTCTTCCTCAGCCTGTTCCAGCAGTTCTTCCACGCGGCCATCCTGGGCGTGCTGATCGGGCTGATCGCGGTGCGGAGCCGGAGCCTCTGGCCGGGCGTGGCGTTCCACGCCGTCAACAATGGCCTGGCCGTGGCCACCGGCGCGTGGATCGCCACGCTGGAGCGGGCCGGGGCCGCCGGTTGGGTCTACCGCGACGCCGAAAACGGGCTATATCATGTCCCGTGGGTCGTCGTGGGGGGGGTGGTCGTCGGGGCGCTGGTCCTGCATCTCTGGAAGTACGACCGCCCGGACGTCGGGGAGGCGTGATGAGATGAGGCGAGGGGCGATCAGCCTCCGGGCGCGCTACGTCTTCCCGGTGGAGGGTCCGCCGATCGCCGACGGCGTGGTGGCGATCGAGGGCGGCCGGATCGAGTGGGTCGGCCCCGCCCGCGAGCGCGCCGCCGACCTGAACCTGGGGAACATGGCGATCATCCCCGGGCTGGTCAACGCCCACACCCACCTGGAACTCTCGCGCATGCCGGGGGACGTGGCCCCGGCCCCTGGGTCCTCGCAAGACGAGGTCGCGTGGCTGCGCGAGGTCACGCTGAGGCGGATCTCGGGCGAGTGGGCCCCCTCCTACGCCGGCAACGTCGAGCGCAACCTGGCGGCGGCGATCGAGGCCGGGACGACGCTGGTGGCGGACATCACCACGGCCGGGATGAGCTGGGGGGCGATCGCCGCGGCCCCCACGCGCGCCGTGGTCTTCGCGGAGGTCATCGGCCTGAAGCGACATCGCGGGCTCCAGACCAGCGGCGAGGCGTGGAAGTGGCTGGGGACGATCGACCACGAGGGGCAGGTCGCGGCCAACGCGCGGCCGGGGCTGTCGCCGCACGCCCCTTACAGCACCGCGGGATGGCTGTACCACAACGCGGCCGGCAGCCGGCTCCCGCTGACGACCCACCTCGCCGAGATGCCCGAGGAACTCCGCCTGCTGGAGCATCGCGACGGCCCCTTGCGCGCGTTCCTGGAGGAGATCGGCGCCTGGGACGACGAATGGGATCCCATCGGC
Organism: Paludisphaera sp.; assembly: GCF_037189885.1. NCBI lineage: Bacteria > Pseudomonadati > Planctomycetota > Planctomycetia > Isosphaerales > Isosphaeraceae > Paludisphaera > Paludisphaera sp. The sequence continues at coordinate 50,027 of NZ_JBBCIR010000004.1, read as the reverse complement.
CCGCGCCCGGCCGACTACATCCGCAAGGGGGAGCTGCGCGACGCCGACTGGCTCGTCGCCCACGGGACCTACATCCAGCCGTCGGACTTCTGGCAGTTCCGGCCCCAGGCGTCGAGCAACGGCCGGCGCGTGGCCGTGGCGTTCTGCCCCCGGACCAACGCCCGCTTCGGCCATCACGCCCACCCCTACCGCGCCCTGCTGGAGAAGGGGGCGATCGTCTGCCTGGGGACGGACAGCCTGGCGTCCAGCCCGACGTTGAGCGTGCTGGACGAGATGCGCTTCCTCCACGCCAGCGACGACTCCCTCTCGGGCGAACTCATCCTCACGATGGGGACCCTCTTCGGCGCCTGGGCCCTCCGCGCCGAGACCGCCGCCGGCTCGCTCCGCCCCGGCAAGTCGGCCGACCTCGCCGTCGTCAAGCTCCCCGACCGCGACGAGGCCGATCCGCACATGCTCCTGCTCGAATCCGACCTCCCCGTGGTCGCCACCATGTTCGAGGGGGACTTCGTCGCCGGCTCGTGGCAGGGGATCTAACGACGAGTCACGAGGGAGGTGCCGGTGGACGACGGCGAAGGCATCGTCGCGCGGCTGGGCTCGCGCGACCCGGAGGTCGTGAAACAGGCGGCGTTCGACGCGGCCGACATGGCGCGCGTCGACGCCGTCCCGTCGCTCTTGAAACTCCTCGAAGCCGGCGACCTCGCGACGATGGGGGCGGTCGCGTACGCGCTGGGCGAACTCCAGGCGGAGCAGGCCAGGCCGAGATTGATGGAATTGCTCAAGGACGCGAGGACGGCGGGGAGGCGGGGAAGCCTGATGTACGCCATGATGTGCCTGGACTGCAAGGATCATTTCCATGACATGCTCGCGTTTCTATTCGACGACAGCTTCGAAGTGAGGTGCAAGGCGGCGATGATCCTGGAAGCCACGGCGGGCGACATGGCCGTCGATGCGTTGGTCGCGAGTCGTTCCGAGTTGGCGAAAAGGTTGCGAGAGGGCGCGGAAGAGGACGACGATCGCCGGGCCGAGGTTGAAGCGGTGTTGGAGACGCTGTCCGAGGAGATTCGACGGCGGGAATCGGAGCTCGAAGGAGAATGAACCGACCCGGCCGGCGTCGCGACACAACCCGGCTCGCGGATCGGCCCATCGGGCAAGCGAATCGACCCCTGCCGGGGAAGGTCGGGCGCGTCGAGGCCGACGCCAGTCCGCCGAGGGCATGGGTCCGGGGTTGGCCGACGGCGGGACAAACCCGGTTCGCTTCAAGTCCGCCGCCCGGGATTCCGAGCCTTAGTACGGTTTCCCCGCCGGAACCAGGGATGGGACGGGGCCACTCCACGGGCGAGAGGGACGCGGGATGTCGCAAGTCGCGCTGGCCTTGATGTGGCACCAGCATCAGCCGTACTACCCGGACGACGCGACGGGCGAGAACCCCATGCCGTGGGTGCGCCTGCACGCGACCAAGGATTATCTCGGGATGGCCCTCCACCTGGAGGAGGTGCCCGAGTTCCGCTGCACGATCAACCTCGTCCCCAGCCTGCTCCACCAGCTCGACGCCTACGTCGCCGGCGCGACCGACCGTCACCTGATGGTCTCGCGGGCCCCGGCCGACGACCTCGACCGCGACGACCTGTACTTCCTGCTCGACAATTTCTTCATGGCGTCGGAAGACACCATGATCCGGCCCCACCCTCGCTACCACGAGCTGTACATGGCGCGGTCGTCGTGGAGCCAGAGCGCCGAGCAGGCCCGGACGCGGTTCCGCCCGCGCGACGTCCGCGACCTCCAGGTCTGGTCCAACCTGACGTGGTTCCACCCCCTCCTCTTCGAGAAGGATCCCGAGCTGGACGAGTTCCGCCGCCGCGGGCGGGACTACACCGAGGAAGACAAGCAGTGGCTCCTGGACAGGCAGCGAGAGCTGCTGGCCCAGGTCGTCCCGCTCCACCGCAAGCTCGCCGAGCGTGGTCAGGTCGAGCTGACCACGACGCCCTACTACCACCCCATCCTCCCCCTGCTCCTCGACAAGAAGCTGGCGCGCGAGGCCATGCCCGAGGTCGCCCTCCCCGCCTATCGCGAGGGCTACCCCGAGGACGCCGAGGTCCACGTCCGCCGGGCCGTCGAGAGCCACACCCAACGCTTCGGCTCGCCCCCGCGGGGGATGTGGCCCAGCGAGGGCTCGGTCTGCCAGGCGCTCATCCCGCTGCTCGCGCGCAACGGGATCGAGTGGATCGCCACGGATGAAGAGATCCTCGGGTGTTCCACCGGCGGGCTCGTCGGCCGGGACGGCCGGGGGCACGTCCGCCGGCCCGACCTGCTCTATCGCGGCTGGAACGTCCGAGAGGGGGACGCGAACCTCGGGATCGTCTTCCGCGACCACTCGATGTCCGACCAGGTCGGATTCCACTACCAGCGCAGCCCGGGGCCGGTCGCGGCCGGCGACTTCCTCGGCAAGTTGCACGCCATCGGCGACGCCTGCCACGGCAACCACGCGACGATCGTCCCGGTGGTCCTGGACGGCGAGAACTGCTGGGAATACTACCCCGACGGCGGCGTCTCGTTCCTCCGCTCGCTCTACCAGGGGGCCGTCCGCGACCCCCGCATCCGGCCGGTGAAGGTCGGCGAGCACCTGCGCGACCATCCGCCGGCCGACACCCTCCAGCACCTTTTCGCCGGGAGCTGGATCAGCCACAACTTCGCCATCTGGGTCGGCCACTCCGAGGACAACGCCGGCTGGGACGCGCTCCACGAGACCCGCGAGTTCCTCGTTCGCGAGCAGGCGACCGGCCGGCACGACGCCGACAGCCTGGCCCGCGCGTGGGAGGAGATCTACATCGCGGAGGGCTCCGACTGGTTCTGGTGGTACGGCGACGACCACTCCTGCGCCCAGGACGCGCTTTTCGATCACCTCTTCCGCAAGCACCTGCGGAACGTCTACGCCTTCCTCGGCTGCGACCCGCCGGGCTCGCTGTTCCAGGCCATCTCGCGGGCCGCCGCGCCGAGAGCGCTCAACGAGCAGCCGCGCAGCTTCCTGCACGCGAAGATCGACGGCCGGTCGACCTACTTCGAATGGATCGACGGCGCCCGCTACGTCTGCGGCAACGACCGCGGCACGATGACACTGGTGACGCGCGGGCTGATGCACGTGGTCTGGTTCGGGTTCGACGCCGATCGGCTGCTGATCCGGGTCGACGCCGACGGCGGCCGGGCCGACGAGCGGTTCGCGGCGATCGACCGCCTGCGGATCGGGTTCGTCGACCCGGCGGAGCGCGAGGTGATCGTCGTCGCCCCCTCCCGGTCGCGCCCGGTCGGCTACCTGAACCACGCCGGCCACCCCACGGCCAACGGCTCGACGGTCGCCGCCGCCTGCGGCGCGATCTTCGAGATGTCCGTCCCCTTCGAGCGCCTGGGCCTGTCGCCGGGCGACCCGATCCGCTTCTACGTCGAATTGCTCCAGGGCGAATCCAGCCTCGACCGCGCCCCCCGCGAAGGGGTGTTCGAGCTGACGACCCCTTCGCCGGATTTCGAACGGATTCTCTGGCAGGTCTGAGCGGCGGGCGAAGCCGGCCGACGACGATTCCAGATAACAGCCTAACCCCCTGGAGGGGGAAGGTGGCCCGAAGGGCCCGATGAGGGGGGGACGAGCGAGGCGGCTTCCGGAGTTCGGATGGGCCTTCCAGGGCCGTCGGCCCGCGCGACGGGTCGCGAATTCCGAAACCCCGTGGGCAGCCCCCCCCTCATCTGACTCCTTCGGAGTCTGTCTTCCCCCACCGGGGGGGAAGACCGTCCGTCCGCATACGCCGGAGCTTCACCGCGAACGGCGACGATCATGGATAAGAGCCAGGATGACGGGCCCGACGGCCCGAGACAGCCCGACGACTGAATCGAAAGGGGGACAAGGATGCCCGAGCTTCGCAAGGATCCCATCGTCGGCCGCTGGGTCATCATCGCCCACGAGCGGGCGCGACGGCCGCACGACTTCAAGGTGGAGCCGAGGGAGGCGTCGTCGCGGGTCTGCCCCTTCTGCGAGGGGAACGAGGGGATGACCCCTCCGGAGATCCTCGCCTACCGCGACCACGGCGACGCCAACGGCCCCGGCTGGCGCGTGCGGGTCGTCCCCAACCGCTTCCCCGCCCTCACGATCGAGGGGGAGTTGGAGAAGCGCGGCGACGGCATGTACGACCGCATGGCCGGCGTCGGCGCGCACGAGGTCATCATCGAGAGCCCGTCGCACCACGTCACGACCGCCGCGCTGCCGGAATCGGCCGTGCGCGACGTGCTGTGGGTCTACCGCGACCGCCTGGTCGACCTGAAGCGCGACCGACGGATGGTCCACGGCATGCTGTTCAAGAACGTGGGCGAGAACGCCGGCGCCAGCCTGGAGCACGTCCACAGCCAGCTCATCGTCACCCCCATCGTCCCGATCTCGGTCTGGGAGGAGATGACCGGCGCGCTGGAGTTCTACAACTACCGGGGCCGCTGCATCTACTGCGACATGGTCCGGCAGGAGACCGGCGAGGAGAAGCGGGTGGTCCTGGACACCCCCCACTTCACCGCCTTCTGCCCCTACGCCAGCCGGTTCCCCTTCGAGACCTGGATCGTCCCCAAGTCGCACGAGAGCCACTACGAGAACATCGGCGGCGCGGCGCTCCACGACCTGGGCCGGGTGATGCACCAGGTGCTCGGCAAGCTGGAGCAGGCGCTGGACTCGCCGTCGTACAACTACATCGTTCATACAGCGCCCTTTGACCATTCCGAGCTGCCGCACTATCATTGGCATATCGAGGTGATCCCCCGGCTGACGAAGGTGGCGGGGTTCGAGTGGGGCAGCGGGTTCTACATCAACCCGGTCCCGCCCGAGCAGGCCGCGGCCTTCCTGCGCGAGGTGGAGGCGGCGTCCCCGGCGGGCGTCGCCCCGAGGGAGCGACCGGCGGGCCGCCCGCATCCGGTCGCCTCCGGGACCCCCTGAGCGGGGCGTCGACCGACGCCGATCCGTGCCCCTCGGGACGCGCGATGCCCATCAAGAACGGCCTCCACGACCGCCCCCTCCCCCGCGTCCCCGGGGCGGTCCCCGGCCCTCTCGGTCCGCCCGGCAAACTCGCCGCGACCGCCCACGCTTCACGCACCGAGGCCGACCCATGTCGAACCTGCGCCTGATCCTCGCGCTGCACAACCATCAGCCCGTGGGGAACTTCGAGGGGGTCTTCGAGGCCGCCTATCGCGACAGCTACCTGCCGTTCCTGGAGGTGCTGGAGCGATACCCCGAGATCACCTTCTGCCTGCACACCTCCGGCCCCCTGCTGGAGTGGCTGGTCGACCAGCGGCCGGACTACGTCGCGCGGGTGCGGGCCCTGGTGGAGACCGGCCGCGTCGAGATCCTCGGCGGCGGCTATTTCGAACCGATCATGACCATGATCCCCCACGTCGACCGCGTGGGCCAGATCCGCTCCTACGCGGCGTATCTGGAGGAAGTCTTCGGCGCCAGGGTCCGAGGGATGTGGACGCCGGAGCGGGTCTGGGAGCAGCACCTGGTCTCGGCCTTCGCCGAGGCGGGCGTCGAGTACACCGTCCTGGACGACTTCCACTTCGAACAGGCGGGGGTCGCCGGCGACGACCTGTTCGGCTACTACCTGACCGAGGACGAGGGGAGGCTCCTGAAGGTCTTCCCCGGCTCCGAGACGCTGCGGTACACGATCCCGTTCCAGGAGCCGCACGCGACCTACGAATTCCTCCGCGACCTCGCAGCGCGTCGCCCCGGCGCGACGGTCGTCTTCGCAGACGATGGCGAGAAGTTCGGCAGCTGGCCGGAAACCTACGACCACGTCTACACCCGCGGCTGGCTCAATCGCTTCTGCGACATGATCGTCGGCAACAAGGAGTGGATCGCCTCGACAACCCTGGGCCGGACGGTCGACTCCACCCTCCCGCTGGGGAAGGTCTACATCTCCGACGGCTCCTATCGCGAGATGACCGAGTGGGCCCTCACGCCCGAGCGGAATCGCGCCTACGAGCGGGCCGCCCGGGTGGTCCGCCAGCACGACCGATCCGCGGAGATCAAGCCGTTCTTCCGCGCCGGCGGGTTCTGGCGGAACTTCAAGGCGAAGTATCCCGAGAGCGACGAGATGTACGCCCGGATGCTCGGCCTCTCCGGCCGGCTCGCCGCCCTCTCCGCCCGTCCCGACGCCGACCCGGACTACCTCGAGGCCGCCCGCCGCGAACTCCACCGGGGCCAGTGCAACTGCCCGTACTGGCATGGCGCGTTCGGCGGGCTGTACCTCCCGCACCTCCGCGGCGCGATCTATCAGGCCCTCATCGCCTGCCACGACGCGCTCGACGAGGCCGAGGGGAAAGCCGGCCCGCGCGTGGAATTGGAGGTCGGCGACTTCAACCTCGACGCCCGCCAGGAGATCCGAATCGAGAACGACCGGCTCGTCGCCTTCTTCCGCCCCGCCCAGGGGGGCCACCTCTACGAGCTGGACGCGCGCGAGGCGGGCGTGAATCTGCTGGCGACGCTCGACCGCCGTCCCGAGCCGTACCACCAGACCATCCTGGACGTCATCCGCGCCCGGGGCTCGGACGAACGGGGCGGGGGCGACGACAAGGTCGTCCTCAAGCACGAGGGCCTGGACGACCGCCTCGTCTACGACGGCCACCCGCGCAAGGCGTTCGTCGACCACTTCTACCCCCTCGACGTCACGCTCGACGACCTGGCCGCCTGCCTCCCGGTGGAGCGCGGCGACTTCGTCTCCGGCGCCTACCTCGCGCGAGTCAAGCGCGAGGGCAAGCGGGTCTCCCTGGTCATGGAGCGGCCGGGGCTCGTCGACGAGCATCCGATCAAGATCCGCAAGACCGTCGAGGCCGCCGCCGGGTCGCCGACGCTCGAGGTCCGCTACGAGATCGAGGAGATCCCCGCCGACACTCGGCTGCGTTTCGGCGTCGAGATCAACCTTGCGGGGATGGCCGGGCACGCCGACGACCGCTACTACGCCACCCCTTCCGGCGAACGCCTGGGGACGCTCGACTCGCGGGTCGATCGGCCCGAGCTAGATGGCCTGAGCCTCTCCGACGAGTGGCTCGACCTGAAGGTCGGCCTGTCCTGGTCGAAGCCCGGCGGGCTCTGGTGCCTGCCCGTCGAGACCGTCAGCCAGAGCGAGGGGGGCTTCGAGAAGGTGTACCAGTCGTCGGCCGTGATCCCCCACTGGGAGGTCGTCGGCGACGAGTCGGGCCGGTGGGAGGTGACCATCCGCCTGGCGATCGGCGCGTGCCGCCCGCGGCCCGCCCCCGATGTCGACGCCGCCCCCGGCCGCATGGCGAGCCTCGCCGAGGTCTGAACCGATCGATCGGAGCCCCGCATGCCCTGGCCGTTCCGCCGTCGACGCCCCGAGCCCGAGCCACGGCGCCGGGACGTCGACGCGGCGGCCATCGTCCGGCGGGCGCGGCGGCTGCGCTTCCGCGTCCGCCCGGAGAGCGTCCGGCAGCTCGCCGGCGCGTACCACGGCGCCAGGCCCGGCGAGGGGCTGACCTTCGCCGAGCTTCGGGCCTACGAGCCGGGCGACGACGTCCGCCACCTGGATTGGAACGTCACCGCGCGGCAGGGCCGGCCGTTCGTGCGGCGGTACGTCGAGGAGCGCTCGTTCGTCCTCTGGCTGGTCGTCGACGCGTCGGCCAGCATGCGATTCGGCCACGAGGCGCGGACCAAGGCCGACCGCGCCGCGCAGGCCGCGGCGCTCCTCGCCACGGCGGCCGTCCACAATGGCGACCGGGTGGGGCTCCTGGTCGTCAGCGACCGGATCGAGCTGGAGGTCCCGGCGGGGGGGGGCGTCCGCCATCTGGCCCAGGTCGTCCGCGCGCTGGTCGCCACGCCGACCACGTCGCGGAAGACGGACCTCCGGGCGGCCCTTCCCCGGCTGCGTCGAACCACCCGGCGCGCCATGATGGTCGTCCTGAGCGACTTCCCCGACGAGCCGGTCGGCCCCTGGCGACGGGCCAGCCGCCTGCACGACGTGATCGCGATCCGCGTGGTCGACCCGCTGGAGGAGCGGCTGCCGGACGTCGGCGTCGTCGCCGTCCGCGAGGCCGAGGGGGACGCCGCCCGCGTCGTCGACGCCGGCCGCCCCCGCCTCCGCGCCTCTTACGCCCGACGCGCCGAGGAGCGGCGCCGCGCGTTCGCGCGATGGTGCGTCTCGGCGCGGATCGACGGCCATGACATGTCCACGGCGACCGAACCGCTCCAGACCTTGATGCGCGTCTTCGAGCGTCGCGCGGCGCGTCGGAGACGGTCGTGAGTCGGCAGCCGCCGGGGACGACGACCCCGGAGATCCTGGCCCTCCCCCGGCCGAACCCGGGCCCGGAGCCCTGGGGCGACGACGCGGGCGGCGCGGGTTGGCTCGTCGTCTCGCTCGCCGCCGTGGCGATCGTCGTCGCGGCGCTGGGCTGGCGTCGCCGTCGTCGCGTCGCGCCGCCCGGCCCCCTCCGGGTCGCCGACGACGCCCCGCCGGAAGATCGCCTCCTGGGCCTGTGCGACCGCCTCCGCGCCGACCTGGCCGCGAGGCTCGGCCCCGCGCTCCGCGCGCGGACGACCGAGGAGTTGGCCGTCGACCCGCGCGTCGCCGAACTGTTCGGCGACGACCTGTCCAGGCTCGTCGATATCCTGACGGAAGGCGACCGCCTCAAATTCGCCCGCCGCCCCGCCGTCGACCTCGCCGAGCGTCTGCCGGGCTGGACGGCCTGGGCCGCGACGAGGCGCTAGGGGATATCGTTGGGGCCGAAGGCCACGCCCAATTTCGCGAACCGCGTCCGGTCGGGGTCGGTCGCCACGCGCAGGCGCCACGTCATGCCGGGCGACAGGCGGCGGCCCTCCAGCGGCTCGCTGAGGAGCACCACGTCGGCCGACTCGCCGGGGGCGATCGCCGGGAACGACTGGCCCTCGATGGACCAGTCCGCCGAGGGGGCGAGGGCGAACATGGCGATGGGCGGGCCCGACGGCGCGTCGACCCCGAAGGCGTCGCCGTCGATCAGGTCGGCGGCCACGATCGGCCGGGCCTCCCTCTCACCTCCCTCGGAAAGGTTCCTCAGCCGGATCGTCAGGGCGAGGCAGTCGCCGTGCTCTCGCAGGATGGACTCCTCGCCCAAATCGCGGACGAGCCGGACGGACCTCCGCAGGACGAGTAGCGGCGTCACCTCGATCTCGTCGGCGAGGATCGACCTGCCCAGGGAGACCGTCGTGACGGCGGGCGAATTCGCGGGGGCGGCGGCGACGATCGGCGGCGGCGAGGGCTCCACGACGCGACGGCGGGGGGCCGCGGCCTCGCGCGCCGAGGGGGCCGGCCGCGACGGCGCCGGCGGGGGCGAGAGCTTGCCGCTCCAGAGAAGCCAGGCCAGGCCCAGCGTCACGGCGCTGGCGTAGCTCCGCAGCAGGAGCCCCGGCCAATCGACGGCGGGGCCGGCGTGCTCGGCCGTCGCGCGCCCGCGGTCCGTCCCCGCGGCCGGGGCGAGGTCCACCCCCACGTCGAGGCCGGAGCGCGGGGGCTCGGCGGGGTTGGGCCGTTCGGCCTGCCGGGCCGCCATCTTGGCGAGATCCCAGGAGCTTGGGCCGCTGCCGAGCGTGGAGTCGGCGTCCGCCAGGGAGGGGGAGAGCAGCACGCTGAACTCGTCGGGCGTCGCCGGGTCCGGCGGCGTCCGTCGGCCGTGGCGGGGCCGCGGCGGGGCGTCGGGGTCGTCGGTGCGGGGCTGGGGGCCTTCGGGTCGCGGCCGGTTGGATGACATTCGCGAGGCTCCCGACGGGGGATCGAACCGTGCCTCAGTCAAGACTTGGGCCGGAGCCAGACGGTGGCCCCCGGGCCCGCCGAGAGCAGCCGCCCGGCGTCGCCGTTGACGACGGCGACCTCCACCCAGCCGGTGCTCCCGAGTAGCGCGATGAGCGACCCGGGCGGGCTCTCGCCATAGGTGCGGGCGACCCCGTCGATCCGCCGCCCCCCGACCTCGACGACCCAGTCGCGCGACGGCCGCGCGGCGAGGTGGGCCTCCCCGATGTTGGTGATCAGGTTGCCGAAGGCGTCGCGGAAGATCACCTCGCCGATGCAACCACGCTCGGCGGGGGTCGGCTCGAAGTTGCGGAGGGTGACGAACCTCTCGGTCGCCGGCCCCAGCTCCGCCGGGTCCCCCCCCTTCAGGATGTGGGCGGCGGCCGGGGCCAGGACGTCGCGGCCGTGGAAGGTGGGGGCGACCTCGCCGCGGGCCAGCCTGGGATTGGCGATCTCCCAGGCGGCCTCGACCCCGTAAAGGCCCGCGACGCCGGTGATCAGGCCGTTGTCCGGCAGGACGAACCACTGGCCGGCCGTCCTGATCGCCAGCATCCGCCGGGCGGTCCCCACCCCCGGGTCGACGACCGCCAGGTGGACCGTCCCCTCGGGGAACGCCTTGACGATCCCCTCCAGGACGAAGGCCCCTTCCAGGATGTTCTGGGGCGCGATCGAGTGGCAGACGTCGACGATCGCCACCCCCGGCGCCATGCCGAGCAGGACCCCCTTCATGGCGGCCACGTAGGGGCCCACGCCGCCGAAATCGGTCGTGAGGGTGACGATCCCCGGCCTCATGCGTCGCCTCCAGGGTTCAGGCGCGGGCGGCCTGGTGGGTCGCCGTGATCTTCGAGGTCATGCCGCCCCGGGGGTTGAACAGCCCCACCACCGTCATCCGGCGCGGCCGGCACGCCGCGACCAGGTCGTCGAGGATGGTGTTGATGGAGTGCTCGTAGAAGATCCCGCGGTCGCGGAAGGCGAACATGTAGAGCTTCAGGCTCTTCAGCTCAAGGCACGTCTCGGCCGGGACGTAGGTGATGATGATCGTCCCGAAGTCCGGCTGGCCCGTCTTGGGGCAGACGGCCGTGAACTCGGGGCAGGTGATCTCGATCTCGTACTCGCGATCGGGGAACTGATTCGGGAACGTCTCCACCGCGCCTGGCATGTCGGTCGGGGCCTCCGGGGGGTCGCCGTCGTGGGGCCCGGCGTCACGGCGCGGGCCATCCGTCGTCATCCTACCATTCTAGGCGAGGGACCCGCCGTTGCGTAGCCGTCGGCCCGCCCGAAGAGTCTCCGCGGGCGCGGATTTTCGCGCGGCGGCGACGCCCGGCGTCGTGGTATGATGTCGCCCGGAGTCGAGGTCGCGGGCGAGGCGGGGGCCGAGTCGGGACGCGGGCGGCGCGGACGCCTGGCTTTTCGTCGACGTCCCCTTGATTCCCCGACGATTTTTGCTAAATGTGTTGCTAACGCAGGTTTCTGGCCCGGGGAACGTTCGCGCGACACGCGGCCTCCCCCCGCGGCCCGCGTGCGGGACCGGCCGATTCGCTCCCCAGTCCGCCCGACCGACCTGGTGCGGTTCCGTCCCCGACAGGAGTTCCCCGATGTCGCAAGGCCCCCGTCGTCTCCTCCGCCTGGAAACCGTCGACGGCGTCACCGTCGTCAGCTTCGTCGACACCAAGATCGTGACCGACGAACAGATCCAGGAAGTCGGCGAGCAGCTTTACAGCCTGGTCGAGGACGAAGGCCACAAGTCCTTGCTGCTGAACTTCGGCAACGTCCAGTACCTCTCCAGCGCCGCCCTCGGCAAGCTGATCAACCTGAAGAAGAAGGTCTCGGCGGTCAAGGGGAAGCTCAAGCTCTGCTGCATCCACCCGGACCTCCTGGAAGTCTTCCGCATCACGCGGCTCGACCAGGTGTTCGAGATCTACGGCGACGAGCAGACCGCGCTGGACAAGTACTGAGCCCCCGCGGCCGAGCGTCCCCCCTCGTTTCGTCTTCCGGCAAGGCGGTCTCGCGCCCGAGGGGCGCGCGGACCGCTTTCGCGTTGATGGAGCGCCGATGTCCGTATCCGCCTCGACCCCGATGATGCGGCAGTACCGCGAGATGAAGGCCCGCGACCCCGAGGCGCTGCTGCTGTTCCGGATGGGCGACTTCTACGAGATGTTCGGCGAGGACGCCGTCGAGGCCTCCGCGCTGCTGGGCATCGCCGTGACCTCGCGCGACAAGGACAAGGGGGAGGATTCCGTCCCGATGGCCGGGTTCCCCCACCCGGCGCTGGAGACGTACCTCGCCAAGATCGTCCGCGCCGGCCGCCGCGCGGCGGTGTGCGAGCAGGTCGAGGACGCCCGCCAGGCCAAGGGCCTGGTCCGCCGCGACGTCGTCCGCGTCGTCTCCCCCGGCACGCTCACCGACGAGGGCCTGCTCGACCCGCGCGCCTCCAACTACCTCGCCGCGGTCGTCGAGTCGGGCTCCCGGATGGGGCTGGCCTGGGTCGACCTCTCCACGGGCCGGTTCTCGCTGACGAGCCTGGCGCGGCACGAGCTGGCCGACGAGCTGGCGCGGCTCAGCCCGGCCGAGGTCATCGCCTCGGAGCTGGCGGTCGACGCCCCCTGGCTGCGGCCGATCCGCGCCGGGGCCGGCGCCGTGACCATCCGGCCGTCGTGGGACTTCCAGGCCGACCAGGCGCGCAAGGCGCTGCTCGACCAGTTCGGCGTGGCGACCGTCGAGGGCTTCGGCGTCGACGACCGGGGCCCGGAGATCCAGGCCGCCGGCGCGCTCATGGCCTACCTCCGCGAGACCCAGAAGTCGACGCTGGGGCACATCGCCCGCCTCACCCCCTACCGCCGCGGCGACGTCCTGGCCCTGGACGAGACCACCCGCCGCAGCCTGGAGCTGACGCGGACGCTCCGCGAGGGGAGGCGCGAGGGGTCGCTGCTGCAGGTGATCGACCACACCCGGACGCCGATGGGCGCCCGGCTGCTGGCCGAGTACGTCGCCTCCCCCCTGACCTCGGTCGAGCTGATCGGCCTGCGGCTGGACGCCGTCGACGAGCTGTACCGGGACGCCTCGCTCCGGGACGACCTGCGACACGCCCTGGGGGAGGCCCACGACCTGGAACGCCTCGCCGCCCGCGCCGCCACCGGCCGGGCGACCCCCCGCGACCTCGCCGCGCTGGCCCGCACGCTGTCGATCCTGCCGAGGGTCAAGGCCCGTCTCGCCGCGCGGCGGTCGAAACGGCTCAATGAGCTTGAAGAGGCCCTGGAACTCTGCCCGGAGGTCCGCGCGGCGATCGAGGCCGCCCTGGTCGACGACCCGCCGCTGACGATCAAGGAGGGGGGCCTGATCCGCCCCGGCTTCCACGAGGAGCTGGACCGGCTGCGGTCGGCCTCGCGTGACGGCAAGGCGTGGATCGCCCGCTACCAGGCGGAGCAGATCCGCCGCACCGGCATCGCCGGGCTGAAGGTCGGGTTCAACAACGTCTTCGGCTACTACATCGAGATCTCCCACGCCCAGGCCCAGCGCGCCGAGATCCCCGCCGACTACATCCGCAAGCAGACCGTCAAGAACGCCGAGCGCTACTACACGCCCGAGCTGAAGGAGTTCGAGAACGAGGTCCGCAACGCCGACGAGCGCGCCAACGCGCTGGAGTACGAGCTGTTCATGGCGCTGCGCGACCGGGTCTCGGCCGACTCCCCCCGGCTGGTCCAGGCGGGCGCGGCGATGGCGCAGGTCGACGTGCTGGCGGGGCTCGCGGAGCTGGCCGCGCGGCAGGGGTACTGTCGCCCCGAGGTGGTCGCCGAGCCCGTATTCGAGGTCGAGGCCGGCCGCCACCCCGTGCTGGACGCCATCCTCCCCCGGGGCGAGTTCGTCCCCAACGACGCGGCGCTGGACGAGTCCGCCAACCTCCTGCTCATCACCGGGCCGAACATGGCCGGCAAGAGCACGTACATCCGCCAGGTGGCGCTGATGGCGATCCTGGCGCAGGTCGGCGGCTTCGTCCCGGCGAAGCGGGCGCGGATCGGCGTGGTGGATCGGCTGTTCGCCCGCGTCGGCGCGACGGACGAGCTGTCGCGCGGGCAGAGCACGTTCATGGTCGAGATGACCGAGACGGCGAACATCCTCAACAACGCCACCCGCCAGAGCCTCGTCATCCTCGACGAGATCGGCCGGGGGACCAGCACCTTCGACGGCGTCTCGCTCGCCTGGGCGATCGCCGAGCACCTGCACGACGTCGTCGCCTGCCGCGCCCTCTTCGCCACCCACTATCACGAGTTGGTCGAGCTGGAGAAGACCAAGCCCCGGCTCCGCAACGCCAACGTGGCGGTGGGCGAGGCCGACGGCGAGATCGTCTTCCTGCACCGGATCGCCCCCGGCGGCGCCGACCAGAGCTACGGCATCCACGTCGCCCGGCTGGCCGGCGTCCCCGCGGCGGTGCTCGACCGGGCGCGCGAGATCCTGGCCTTCCTGGAGAAGCAGCACGGCCCCGACCCCGGACTCCCGGAGGCGGAGGGGCCGATCCGGCGCAAGGTGAAGTCGGGCCGCTCGCTCCAGGGGAGCCTGTTCGCCGCCCTGCCCGACCCATTGCTGACCGAGCTGCGCGCCGTCGACCCCGCCGCGCTGACGCCCGAGCAGGCGGTGGACCTGATCACCCGTCTCCGCGCGTTGGCGGACTGAACCTCATGACCACGCCACAGGGGTCGCGCGAAGACTGGTCCCGCCGCCTCGCCCCGCTTCGGCTGGACGCCGAGCCGCTCGACGAACAGCTCGCGCGCCGTCGCGGCGCGTTCGCGGCGCTGGCGGCCGTCACGACCGCGATGGCCGCCGCGTTCCTCGCGCTGTTCGCCGCATTCGGCCGCTGGGACGTGGGCCTGATCACGGCCCTGGCCTTCTGGCTGCCGATCGTCGGCCTGGCCCGCCGCGACCTGTCGAGGCTGACGAGGGCGGTGGCGGAGTACGCCCGAGTGGCGGGCCGCTGAAAGGCGGCCCCGGCGCGTCCGTCGGGGAGACGGCCGGCCGGGGCGATAGGGTCCACGCGCCGTTCAGATCACCTGCGCGCCGCCGGCGGAGGTCTGGGGGCCCTTGAGGTCGTGGAGGCGCTCGAAGGTCGTCTCGATCACGCGGAAGGCCTTGTCGGTCGCGCCGTCGACGGCCTCGTCGATGCTGGCGGCCTGATGGCTCGTGGCGACCGGCTCGCGATGCGCCACGCGGACCTCGACGAGACAGCGGATGTCGTTGGAGCCCCCCTTGGGACCGTTGACGTCGGCCAGGTGGACGTCGACGCGGGTGATCTGGGTGGCGAACCGATCGAACGCGCCCCGGATGCCCTGGGCGATCCCCTCGCGCTGGCTGTCGGTGGCGTGGATATGGTTGTCGGTGCTGACATGGACTTGCATCGGACACCTCGCGGACTGCGTTGGGTCGGGGGCCCTTATGGAGGGCCCTCCGACGTCAAGGGTACGCCGCCCGACGACGATTGCAAGCCGATCGGGCGGGCCCCATGGGCCGACCTTCGTGCAAATCACGAACCCGGCATCGGGAATAGCGGGTCCCGGTCGCCCAGGCCCCCCTTCAGCGGCGTCTTGCGCTCGGGCTTCGGCGGGGGGGGCGTGTCGTCCTCTTCGCCCTCCTCGTCGAGCTGCTGATCCTTGGGGAGCGGGAGGATCGACAGGCTGATGCGCCTGGCGTCGGCCTCGACCTTGAGGATCCGGACCTCGACTTCCTGGCCCGGCTGCACGACGTCGGCAATTCTACGAACGCGGGTGGGGGAAAGTTCGGAGACGTGGATCAACCCCTCCACGCCCGGCTCCAGCTCCACGAACGCGCCGAACTCCATGAGCTTGGTCACCTTGCCGCGGACGGAGGTGCCGCGGGGGTAGTTCTCCTCGGCGTCGTCCCAGGGATTTTGCTGCAGCTGCTTGAGCCCGAAGGTGAGCTTCCTCGCCTCGAAATCGATGCGGAGGACCTGGACCTTCACCTTGTCGCCGGGCTTGATGACCTCCTCGATCTTCTCGACGCGGACCCAGCTCAGTTCGCCGATGGGGAGCAGGCCGTCGACGCCGCCGACGTCCACGAACGCGCCGAAGGGCTTGACCGAGCGGACGACGCCCTCGCGGATCTGCCCCTCTTCCAGCGTGGCCCAGGTCTTCTCGCGCATCTCGGCGCGCTCGCGCTCGAGCAGCTCGCGGCGCGAGACGACGAGGTTCTTCTCGCGGGCGTTGGCCTCGGTGACGACGGCCTTGACCTTCTGGTTGAGGTAGTCGGAGCCGTCCTCGACGCGGTTGAGGTCGATCTGGCTGATGGGCATGAAGCCGCGGATGCCGTCGACGTCGACCTCGACGCCCCCCTTGACGACCTTGGTGATCCGGGCCTCGACGATGACGCCGTCGCGGAGGTTGCTCCAGTCGGCCTCGACGGCGGCCCCCTTGAGTCGGAGGTGGACGATCCCCTCGGAGCGGTCGAAGTGGTCGACGACGACCTCGATCTCGGCGCCGGGCGCCGGCGGCTCCCCCTCGAACTGGTCGATGGGGACGACGCCCTCGCTCTTGCCGCCAAGGTCGACGAAGAGGCTCTTGCCGCGGACGCCGATCACCTTCCCCTTCCGTTCGCCCTGGCGGGCCTCCTGGCCGCGGTCGCGGCCGTCGGCGGGGAGGCGATCGTCGCGCTTGCGGCGGGGCGGGGAGACGTCGAACGCCTTGGGGTCGAAGCCGCTGAGGGCGGCCTCCAGCTCGGCCTCCAACTCGTCGTCCCACTGGCGCTTGAGCGGCTTCTCGGGCTGGGCCGGGGCCTTGCGGCCCATCGCGGCGTCCATCGCCTCGTCGATGGCCGCGTCGCGCGAGCCTTGCGAGAGCGGGGCGGGCGCGCGGCGGGGGCCGGACGGGGCGGGCGGCCTGGGGGGGGTCCCGGGCGTGGTCGAGGCGTTCGGGTCGTCGGGCATGGGATCGGATCCGTCTAGCGGGCTGGGGAGGGGCGAATCGACGTCGGCCGGGGCGCGACGAGGGCTCGCGGGGACGATCGGAATCACGTTGGCCGTCGGCCCGGGGCGAGCCGGGCCGGGACGAGGCCGCCCGTTGGTTCGTTCAGCCGACGGGGCGGGGTTTGGGATGGGACGCGGCGACGGGTTCGAACCGACGGTTGCGGCCCACGGCCTCGTCGGGGCGGATCTGGTCGAGCCGCTTGCCGTCGGCCCGCCAGCGCCCCTTGTCGTACTCGAAGACCGCGGTGGCGTGGCGGCGCTCCCTCGGCGCCTCGTAGGGCGCGGGGTCGAAATGGACCCCGACCAGCGCCAGGAAGCATCGGGTCTGGCGGTCGCGGGCCCAGACCACGTCGTCGTGCCATCGCGCGTCGTCCCAGCGCATGCCCTCCTCGCGGTCGAACCGGCCGAGGCTGGTGATGAACTCGGCCTCCAGGCGCTCGCGACGCCGCCGGAAGGAGTCGCGCGCCTGGTCGACGTGGAGATCCTCCAGGAAGACGCGCAACGGCCGGCGGAGGATGCACCACGCGGCGAAGACGCACAGGGGGAGGACTCCGGCCCCGATCAGCCATCCCATGATAGAACCCTCGCCCCTCGCCTGGACAGGTCGGCAGGATAGCGCATTGTAGGGGGAGCCCGCCCCGGACCGCAAGGGACGCTTCGGGGCGGGCTCCCCGGAATCCACGCCCCCGCCGATCCGCACGGACCCGCCCATGCACCGAGAGTCGACGCCCCCCCCCGCCCCGCTGAAGCTCGGCGCCCACATGTCGATCGCCGGCGGTTACGATCGCGCCGTCCGCGCGGCCCACGCGGTCGGGTTCGAGACGGTCCAGCTCTTCACCAAGAACAACAACCAGTGGAAAGGCGCGCCGATCACCGACGCCCACGTCGCCGCCTTCCGCGCCGCGCTCGACGAGACGGGGGTCGTCGACCCGGTCTCGCACGCCTCGTACCTCATCAACCTGGCGAGCCCGGACGAGGCCCTCTGGGCGAAGTCGATCGACGCGATGGTCGTGGAGGTGGAGCGCTGCGCCCGCCTGGGGATCGCCGACCTGGTGGTCCACCCCGGCGCGCACACGGGCTCGGGCGAGGACGCGGGCCTCCGGCGGGTCGCCGAGGCGCTGGACGTGGTCGCGGCGCGGACGGCGGGGCTGCCGGTGACGATCGACCTGGAGACGACGGCCGGCCAGGGGACCTGCCTGGGGCACCGGTTCGAGCACCTGGGGGCGATCCTGTCGCTGGTGGCGGACTCCTCGCGGCTCGGGGTTTGCGTGGATACGTGCCATGTTTTCGCGGCGGGGTATTCCATGGCCGATCGGGCGATGTACGATGAGACGTTGGACGAGCTCGATCGGGTCGTCGGCCTGGGTCGCATCCGGGTCTGGCACCTCAACGACAGCGTCAAGGCCCAGGGCAGCCGCGTCGACCGGCACGCCGGGATCGGCCTCGGGATGATCGGGCTGGAGGCGTTCCACCTCCTCGTGGACGACCCCCGATTCCGCGGCCTGCCGATGATCCTGGAGACCCCCAAGGGGGTCCAGGACGGCGAGGATCTCGACGCGCGCAACCGCCGGGTCCTCCTCGGCCGGCCGACCTCGTAAGCCCCGCGGCGGGGCCCGCCCGGGAGCCCCCGCCCCCCTGAAAACCCCTGGATCGACGGTGGTCATCGCGTGGGAAAGTCGAAGAACGCTAACAGCCCCGGGGGATCGACGGCCGCCGTCGCGCCCGCCGTCGTCGATTCCAGCCTGTTCATCAACCGCGAGCTGAGCTGGCTGGAGTTCAACGAGCGCGTCCTGGAAGAGGCGCGAGACCCGTCGAACCCGCTGCTCGACCGGCTCAAGTTCCTGGCGATCTGCTCGTCCAACCTCGACGAGTTCTTCGAGGTCCGCGTCGCCGGGCTGCAGGCCCAGCTCTACGAGAGCCTGGAGCCCCAGGACCCGCCCCCCGACGGCATGGGCCCGCTCGCGCAACTCCTGGAGATCTCCAGGCGCGCCCACGACTTCGTCGCCCGGCTGTACGACATCTGGCTGAAGGAGGTCCGGCCCGAGCTGGAGGCCCACGGCATCCGGATCTGCGCGCCCGCCGACCTGACGCCGGAGCAGGTCGAGTTCCTCGACGGCTACTTCCGCGACCAGGTCTACCCGGTGCTGACGCCGCTGGCGATCGACCCGGCCCACCCGTTCCCGCACGTCCACAACAAGAGCCTGAACCTCCTGCTGCGGATCGAGTCGATCAACCAGAACGGCCGGCTGGTCTACGCCGTGCTCCAGGTCCCCTCGGTGATCCCGCGGCTGGTCCCCCTGCCCGACGAGCCGGGCGGGGGCAAGCGATTCGTCCTGCTGGAAGACGTGATCGGCCCCCGGCTGGACGCCCTGTTCGGCGGGTACCGCACGGTCGAGCGCGTCGCCTTCCGCGCCACCCGCAACAGCGACCTCTCCATCCAGGAGAACGAGGTCAAGAGCAGCCTGCTCTCGACCATCGAGGAGAACCTCCGCCAGCGCAAGTGGGGCGCCCCGGTGCGCCTGGAGATCTCCGAGAGGGTCGACAACGACTTCCTGGCCCAGCTCCTGGCGGTCTCGGCCCTGGAGCTGGAGGAGCGCGACGTCTACCGGGTCCCCGGGCCGGTCGACCTGACCGTGCTGAACGCCCTCTACAAGCTGGAGGGCTTCCGCGACCTCCGCGAGCCCCCCTGGGAGCCGAAGATGCCGCCGGCCTTCACCGGCCGCAAGAGCGTCTTCCGCGCCATCAGCGAGCAGGACTTCCTGGTCCACCACCCGTATGAGTCGTTCGGCACGGTCGTCCAGTTCATCGAGCAGGCCAGCGAGGATCCCAGCGTCCTGGCCATCAAGATGACCCTCTACCGCACGGCCGACAGCAACCCGATCATCTCCGCGCTGATCCGCGCCGCCGAGAACGGCAAGCAGGTCACCGCGCTGGTCGAGCTGCAGGCGCGGCTGGACGAGGAGAACAACATCGACAAGGCCCGGCTGCTCCAGAAGGCGGGCGTCCACGTCGTCTACGGGATCGTCGGGCTGAAGACCCACTGCAAGGCCGCGCTGGTCGTCCGCCGCGAGCACGACGGCATCCGCCGCTACGTCCACCTGGGGACCGGGAACTACAACCACACCACGGCCCGGCTCTACACCGACCTGAGCTACTTCACCTGCCGGCCCGAGATCGGCGAGGACGCCAGCGCCCTGTTCAACCTGCTGACCGGCTACTCCCAGGGCCACGCCTGGAAGCGACTGGTCGTCGCCCCGATGGACCTGGCGGACCGCCTCGCCACCCTCATCCGCCGCGAGGCCGACCACGCCCGCGCGGGGAAGCCGGCGCGGATCGTCGCCAAGATGAACTCCCTGGTCGACCCCCGCACCATCGCCCTGCTCTACGAGGCGTCCCAGGCCGGCGTGAGGATCGACCTCATCATCCGCGGCATCTGCTGCCTCCGGCCGGGCGTCCCCGGCGCCTCGGAGAACATCAAGGTCCGCAGCATCGTCGACAAGTTCCTCGAACACTCGCGGATCGCCTACTTCGCCAACGACGACCAGCCCGAGGTCTTCCTCTCCTCCGCCGACTGGATGCCCCGCAACTTCCGCCGCCGCGTCGAGCTGATGTTCCCCATCGAGTCCCCGCCGCTCAAGCGGATGGTCGACGAGCTGCTGGCGTTGCAACTGGCCGACAACGTCAAGGCGCGCGAGCTTCAGGCCGACGGCACCTACAAGCGGGTCGAGCCCCGCAAGGGCGCGCCGGCCATCCGCTCCCAGGTCGAGTTCCAGCGCCTGGCCGTGGAGCACGCCTCCAGCATCCCGATGACCCCCGTCACGCCGCCGGATCTCGAACCTTCCGAGCGCCGCGCCCGCGGCCGCGACTGAGCGCGACGGGCCGCGACGGCCCTCATCCCCAGCCGTCCGTCGGCGCCTTATCGGCCCGCCGGACGGCCTGGAGGATGGCCCAGGCCAGGACGACCGTCATCACGACCACGGCGAGGAGCATCCACGCGCCCCCCAGGGCGACGGCCCGCCGCGGCGACGGGCGATAGTCGGGGTTCGCGACGACTGGGCCCAGCGTCGCCACCTCCTGCGGGGCGCCCGGGCCCAGCGCCGCGAGCACGGCGTCGGCGTCGTGTCGGGGGGCGTCGGCGGCGTCCGAACCGTATTCCAGCCGATACGACCGGCCGGCGGCGGCGACGAACTCCACGCGCCGATCGACCGAATCGCCGTCCACGCCGACGACCTCCAGCGGCGGGCTGTCGCCGTCCTCGATCTCGATCCGCAGCCGGTCCGCGCGGGTCTCCGGGAAGTCGAGCGTCAGCTCCTCGCGCCGGAAGTCGCCGAGCTGGTAGAGCGACAGGGTGCCCCGGCCCACGTCGACCCAGCCGGCGTCGGTCGGCCGTAGCACCCGCGCGGGGCGGTGGAAGTTGCGGCTCGTCGCGCGGAGCGACAGCCGAGTCAGCGGCAGCCGGCCGGCGGCGACCTCGATCCGCGTCACGCGCTCGCGAGGGTCGACCTCGACGCGCTCGACGGCCAGCGCCGCGCGGGTCGTGGTGGGCTCCTCCCCCTCGACGCCGCGGACCGCGCGATGGAGCGCGACGCGGTCGACGCGGAACGGCCGGCGGAGGATCGTCTCGGTCTCGGCCCGACGTTCCTCGTCCCCGTCGCGGGCGCGGGAGAGTTGGTAGTACGGCGACCGCTGCTCGTCCGACTCATGTTCGATCACGAACTTGAACATGCGGAACCCACGCGCGGGGAACGCCACGTCCACGTCGCGCATGTCCATGAAGCGGGAGTAGTCCAGGATGCGACCCTCGGCCAGGGGCGTCCAGGTCTCGCCGTCGAGGGAGCCGAGGACGCGGACCCGACGTTCGAAGTCGACCAGCGGCGTCTGGATGGCGGCGCCGTCGGGCTCGGGGGCGTCGTCCTCCAGCACCGTCACGACCTCCAGCGCCTCCCCCTCGATCACCTTCAGCGACTCGACGCGGCTCGCCACCGGCTCCCGGACGAGGACGCTCCGGCCCTTCGTCTGGACGCGGATGGCGAACGGGACCTCCTCGCCCCGGTCGTCCCGCAGGCGGACGTCGGGGAGGCCGTCGCGCGTCCCGGCGTACACCGGGGCGTCCAGCGGCACGACCGTCACGGCCTCGGTCGGATCGTCGCGGAGGATGTCGCGGCGGTACTTGAACGTCGTCTGGGCCGGCGCGGACGCGGCGGCCGAGACGAGGAGCGTGGACAGCACCAGGCGGGCGGCGGTCATCGGCGGGCCTCCTCGACGTCGTCGATCGTCCGGGCGAAGACGGACTCGGAGCGGAGGTACAGGAACGCCCCGAACAGCGTCAGGACGCCCAGCAGCAGGAAGGCGACGATCCGATACAGCGGGTCAAGCTCCGCGAGGTCCACCAGGAAGACCTTGAATCCCACGATCGTGAACAGCGCCAGGCCGACCTTGCGCAGCGCCCCGTCGCGACGGGCGATCCCCGCCACGATCAAGCCCAGGGCGTAGACGGTCCAGACGATCGAGACGCCGCCGGCTCGGAGCGTCGGCGCGAAGCGGGCCAACAGCGTGTTCGTCTCCAGCGTCAGGAAGATGAAGCCCAGGAGGATCGCCGTCGCGGCGGCGAGCCACGGCAGCCGCTCCGCGTCATCCCGGTTCCCCGCCAGCCTCCCCAGCCGGGGCGTCGCGAAGGCCAGCAGGCCGACGATCGCGCCGAATTCGAGGGCGCGCATCAGGGCGACGAGCGGCGAGTACGGGCCGGCGTAGGTCAGCGACTGGTCGAGGCCCCAGGTCGACATGTCGACCATGACCAGCTTGAAGAGGACCGCCGACACGCCGAGCACCACGGCCGCCGCCGCCAGCACGTTCCCGACGGCCGCGCGCGACAGCATCAGGAAGCACGCCCCGATCCAGAGGAACGTCAGAGCCGGCGGCCGAGCCGGGGGGAACAGTTCGCCGACGGTCCGGAAGACCTCCAGGTTGAGGAACAGGAAGGTCATCGCCGCCGCGATCGGGACCGCCGCGGCCGTCGCGCGATCGACGACCTCCTCGCGGGCCTCGCCGTCGTCCAGCGTCGTGTCCCACGCCATCCCCGGACGACGCAGCAGGTAGGACGCGCCGGCGATCGAGGCGATCGGGGTGCCCAGGGCGACGAGCCGCTGAATCATCTGGGCCAGGTACGCGGCCGGCGACAGGCCGGCGGCCGACGCGGCCCCGTAGGACATCGAAAGGTCGACGAAGCCGAACCGGAGCAGGACCAGCCCGTACAGCGCCAGGGCCATCTTGCGGAGGAACCCGCTGCGCGTCTTGCCCGCGAGCCAGAGCGTCGCGAGCGCCTGGGCCGACCAGGCCGCCGTAATCCATCGAGGCGAGAGGGCCAGGGGTATCGCGATCGCCACGAACGTCCCGGCGATCGCCAGGAAGCCGAACGTCAGGCCGCGGTCCTCAACCCGTCGCTTCATCAGCCAAACCGCGTGCGCCAGGTGGTACGCCGCGAGGCTCAGGGCGAGCGTCGAGGCGCCGATCCTGCCGAACGACGCGTTGACCATCATGCCGCCGGCCAGGAAGAAGATCGCGGCGTTGGCCGAGAGCGCCAGCCACTCCAACAGCGTCGACTCCCGGCGTCGCCGCACGTTGAAGACGATGATCGACAAGGACTCCAGCGCGAAGACCGCGACCAGGTACGGGAACGTCGCGAGGAAGCGGTCGGGCGTGTAGTCGACCAGCGTCGCCAGGAACAGGGTGTAGGTCGCCGCGAGGCCCAGGTAGTTCAGCAGCCGCCAGTTGCGATGCAGGCCGACGGCCAGCACGCCGACGCCGAGCAGCAGCAGGTAGGCGTAGAGCCCCTGGTAGTCGCGGCTGGACCCGCCGAGCAGGAGGGGCGTCGCGTACCCGCCGCAGATCCCCAGCACGGCCACGAGCAGCGAGTCGAACCGGACGGCCGTCACGCAGGCGGCGGCCGTCACCATGGCCATCAGGCCGAACGCGGGCGCCATGTCGATCAGGTGATGGAACGCCCACGCCGCGTAAATGCTGAAGTAGAACGCGGCGATCCCCGCGCCCAGCAACGCGTGGCCGAGGGGTCGATAGCGCCCCGCCAGCAGCTTGATGCCGCCGACCGCCAGCCCCGCGCCGACGACGATCGTCATCGCGACCCTCCCCTCCGGGGCGACCCAGCCGCGATCGATCGAGTACTTGAGGAAGAAGCCCAGGCCCGTCACCAGGATCAGGACGCCCAGCCGCAGCAGCCAGGTGCTGGCGACGGCGAACTCGACCGAGACCCCCGGCCGACGGTGCTCCTCGCCGACCATGATCCAGTTGCCGATTTTCGCGAGCGCGTCCCACGCCGCCGTCTCGAACCGGCCGGGCTGCCGAGGAGGCGTCGGGGGCGGGATCGGCCTGGGACGCGAGGCGGCGACGGGCGTCGGGACCGGCCGTGGCGGCGGCGTCCAGGGTGCCGGCTCGTCGATCGTGATGGGCCGATCGGCGGGCGGCGCGGCGGCCTGGGCGAGCGAATATTCGTCGGGCCTCGGCTCGGGCTCGGTCGCGACTTCCCGGGAGGGCACGGACGGCGCGGGGGGCTTGAGAGCCCGGCGCATCTCGCGAAGTTGCGCGGCCAGGTCCTCGATCCGGGACGTCTGGTGTCGCGACTGCGCGACCAGCCAGGCGAGCAGCCCGATGATGATGTAAGGGGTGAGGCCGAGCCCCCAGAAGAAGAGGTTGAGACCGTTCATGGGTGGGATCCTGGGTAGCGCCTCGACGGCTGGTGCGTGACCAAGTTCTAGTCTCCCATGGCGATCCGGCGATCGAGTGTGACACGCGCGAGGACGACGCCGCGAGCGGAAAGTTCGAAACGAGAGAGGCCGGGGCCGCGCGACGGCGGGCGGCCCCGGCCTCTCGGGATGGCTAGCGATCCGGCCTCGGCGTCACTTCACGCCGACGGCGACCGACTGGGGCTTGGAGGCGGAGAGCACCTTCTCAAGCTGACGCTCGACCTCGCTGGCGGAGCGGAGGTTGCGGTTGACGACCTTCCCCTCGGCGTCGACGAGGAACATCGTCGGCAGCGAGATGATGCCATACTCCACCGCGAGCCGGCCGTCGATGCCGTCGGGCTCGAAGATCTGGGGCCAGGGGAGGTTGTGCTCCTTCTGGAAGGCCTCGAGCTGGGCCTTGTCGTTGTCCAGGCAGACGCCGACGACCTGGAGCCCCTTGGAGGCGTTCTTCTCGGCGAGCTTGGCGACGTCGGGCAGCTCGCGGCTGACCGTCTGGCCCCCCCACGACGCCCAGAAGACGATGAGGACCGGCTTGCCGGCCAGGGTCGCGGTGTCGACGGGCGCGCCGTCGGCGCCGGCGCCCTTGAGGGCCAGCGGCTTCCCTTCCAGGTCGAGCCGCTTGAGCGCCCCGGCGGCCTTGCGGCCGGCGAGGGTCTCGGGGAAGTCGGAGACCAGCTTCTTGTAGTCCTCGCGGGCCTTGTCCTCCTCGGCGTTGAACTCGTTGGAGCTGCCGAGTTGCAGCCAGACCTCGGGGGCCTCGTCCGACTTGGGGAACTCCTCGAGGAAGGCCTCCAGGTCGGTCATCCACTTCTTCTGATTCGCGACGAAGTTGCCGTTGGGCTCCTCGTTGCGGAGGACGAAGTCGGCGCCGATGAGGCGGTACGAGGCGTACGAGCCCAGCGGGCCGCCGGCCTTCACCACCCCCTCGATCGTCTCGCGGCCCTTCGCCCAGGCGCCGGTCTGGAAGGCGGCGATCAGGCTGTCGACGGCCTGCTTCTCGTAGCTGAGGCGCTCGTCGGCGTCCTTGGCGGCGGCGCCCACGCCCTTCAGCAGCGGGACTCGCTTGAGGTGGACGGCGGCGATGTCGCGCCTCTCCCCCGCGCCGGAGAGGACCTCGGCGTTGGCCTTGTCGAACTCGGCCAGCGCCTTGAGCGCGGCCTCCATCTCCTCGTCGTGCGCGCCGCCGGGGATCTCGGCCGACTCGTAGAGGGCCGAGCGGATGCCGGCGGCGGAGGCGACGATCGGCTTCTCGGGGTCGACCACCCGGGGGAGGTCGACGAACTTCCAGGCGTCGCCGAGCTGGATCATCTCGGGGACCTGGAGCATGGTCAGCTTGGACGGCTGGCCCCCGGGGGCGGTCGGCGGGCTGATGAAGACCATGGCGTTCTCATACAGGACGACGTCCTTCGCCAGCCCGGCGGCCGAGTCGGCCGGCAGGGCGTGCGGGAGGGTCCCGTCGAACTTGCTCCAGGTGGCCTTCTCGCCCGCCGCCTTGATCGCGGCGGCCAGCTCGGCCACCTGCTCGGCCCGCTTGTCGGGGGCGTCGACCACCTTGCCGACGACCTCCTTGGGCAAGCCGGCGGCCGTCAGCTCCTCGTCGGTGGCGATCAGCGAGTCGACGAGCCCGGCGTCGCCGGCGGCGAGCGCCTGCACGAGGACCTTGGTCGCCTCCTCGGCGGAGATCCGCTTCCAGCCCACGATCTTGTTGTCGCGGACGACCCCGACCCGGGTCCCGCCGGCGTTGAGCCAGCGGCACTCGTCGGCGCGACGGTCGCCGTCGAGGTCGAGGTCGCGGTAGACCTCGAAGCCGTCCTGGTAGTAGCTCCACTGGTCGAGGCCCTTGCCCCCCTTGGTGCTCAGGAACCGGCGCAGCGTCCTCCCCTGCCCGTCGCGCAGGAGGTAGCCGATCACGCGGCCCTGCTCGGTCAGCGTCTCCACCTTGCAGGCGTCGATGGCGGCCTGGTCGGTGGGCGTCTCGTACTCGACGCCGATCGACTGAGCCGGCTTCAGGGCCAGCATCGCCTGCGGCGTGATCCCCTGCGACGCGGGCGCCTGGGCCAGGGTGGCGGGCGAGCCCGCCCCCAACCCGATCGCCAAGGTCGCCGCGAAACCGAGTTTCCGCATGATCTCCTCCTTGAATCCCGGCCGCCGGAGCGGCCCCCGGCGCCCGCATGCCCTCGCCCGACCCCGCGGATCGGCCGGGGCGCGCCGGCCCCGCGTCCACGATCCTCGGAGTGGACCCCAACTCGCCCCTTTCGTCCAGAGCGAGTTCCGGGGAAATCCCCGCCTGTCGCACCTCCCGATCCCGGCCTCCGCGGCCGTCCGGGCGGGTGGCGGGCCTACGCCGGGGGAGCGGCGCGCTCGCGGAGGCGGTCCAGGTCGGCCTGGGGGCAGAGGTAGGCGCCGACGCGCCGGCCGGGGCGGTCGGGGGCGTGGAAGTCGGAGCCGGCCGTGGGGACCAGGTCCAGCCGCGCGGCCCAGTCGCGGAAGCGGCGGCCGACGCGGTTCTGGACGCCGGGGCCGGCCACCTCGATGCCGGTCAGGCCGGCCTCGGCGAGCGCCCGCAGCGATTCCAGCTTCAGGTTGTGCGGCGGGTGGGCCCACGAGACCACCCCGCCGGCCTCGCGCGTCAGCGCCACCGCCTCGAAGGCGTCGAGCCGAGCCTTGGGGACCTCGGCCGGCTTGCCGTCGGCCAGGTAGCGGTCGAAGACCTCCCGGACGCTGGCGGCCTGCTTCGTCCGGAACAGGTACTCCGCCAGGTGCCGACGCCCCAGCGTGGCGCGGGGGAAGCAGCGTCGGACGGCCGTCAGGTCGACGACCATCCCCAGCTCCTCCAGGCGGGACGCCATCGCGGCGAACCGGCCGGCGCGATCCTCCCGCAGGCGCCCCAGCGCCGCGAGCAGCGCCGGGTGCTCGCGGAAGTAGTAGCCCAGGAGGTGGATCTCCCGGCCCTGGTACTCGCAAGTCATCTCGACCCCTGGCACCAGCTCGACGCCCAGGCGGTCGGCCTCGGGGCGGGCGATGGCCAGGGCGGAGACGGTGTCGTGGTCGGTGATCGCCACGGCGGCCAGGCCGACCGAGGCGGCGGCCACGACGACCTCGCACGGGGAGCACGCGCCGTCGGAGTGCGTCGTGTGGACGTGCAGGTCGGCGTCGCGGCGGGTCACTCGGCGGCGCCTTCCTCGGCGGGCGTCGTCGCGGCCTCGACGTCCGCGGCGGCCTCGGCCTCGTCGCCGGCCCCGCCGGGCTTCTTGGTCTGGAGGACCTTGTCGAGGATGCCGTTCACGAACCGGCTGGACTGCGCCGTGCTGTAGCGCTTGGCCAGTTCCAACGCCTCGTTGATGGCGACCTTGGCCGGGGTCTCGCCGTGGAGGATCTCGTAGGCGCCCAGGCGCAGGATGTTGCGGTCGATGGCCGCCATGCGGTCGAGCCGCCAGTTCTCGGCCACCTGCTTGATGGCCTCGTCGATCTCGGCCTGATGCTTCTTGACCCCCTCGACGAGCCCCAGCGTGAAGAGGATAAGGTCGCGCTCGCCGAGGGACCTCCGCTCGATGAAGCGGCGCGCCTCGGGGTTGACGACGCCGGAGTTCTGCTCCAGTTGATAGAGCACCTGGAGGGCCACTTCGCGGCCTCGGGAACGTCGGGTCATGATCCTCTCGCTTCGGCCGTCGGGGCCTCGAACAAACAGCGCGGCCCGGCCGTCCCTGGTCTTCTCGTCCCGTCGCGTCGACGGCGGCGCCCGGCTGGGTCCATCATAGCGGGCCCCCTCCCCGGTCGAAAAGGGGAATGGAACGGCGGTCTTCGGCTCAAGCCGCGCGCGAGGCGACGACGATGGACAGTGGAGGAGGGATCGTCCGTCCTGGCCGGAGGCCGCCGAGGACTCGGGGTTGACGGGGACGGGCGGTCGATTAGATTCCGGCGGGCCCCGGCGACGGATCGGGGGTCGCCACGTCCCCCAGCCGAGCGACCATCCCGTGCCAAGCGAGCCGCCGGACCCCCCCGAGCGCCGGAAGGCCGTCCACCGCCCCGTCCTGCTCGACGAGGTGGTCGAATGGCTCGCGCCCCGCGAGGGCTCGACACTCGTCGACGGGACCGCCGGCGCCGGGGGACACACGTCGGCGCTGGCCCGCCGCGTCGGCGAGACCGGCCGCGTGATCGGCTTCGACCGCGACCCGGCCATGCTGGAGCTGGCCCGCGCCGCGACCGAAGGGCTCCCCGTCGACCTCGTCCACGCCCCCTACAGCGAGATGCGCGAGGGGCTGGCGGGCCTCGGGATCGCGGCGGGGACGGTCGACGGCGTCGTGCTCGACCTGGGGCTCTCGTCGGACCAGCTCGCCTGGAGGGATCGCGGGTTCAGCTTCGGGTCGGACGGGCCGCTCGACATGCGGTTCGACCCGACGTCCGGCCTGCCGACCGCCGCCGAACTCCTCGCCGAGATGTCCGCGGAGGACCTGGCGAACGCCATCTACGAATACGGAGAGGAACGGTTCAGCCGCCGGATCGCCCGGCGGATCGTCGAGACGAGGGACGCCCGGCCGCTGGAGACCACCGGCCAGCTCGCCGAACTGGTCCGCCGCTGCATCCCCGGGAAGCTGAGGCACGGCCCCATCGATCCGGCGACGCGCGTATTCCAGGCCCTGCGCATCCTGGTGAACGACGAGCTGGGGCACCTCGACAAGATCCTCGCCGAGCTGCCCGGGATTCTCGCCCCCGGCGGCCGCGCCGCGATCATCAGCTTCCACTCGCTGGAAGACCGCCGCGTGAAGTGGGCCTTCCGCAACGACGACCGATGGACCGTCCTGACCAGGAAACCCGTGACCGCGACGGCCGAGGAAACGGCCGTCAACCCCCGCGCCCGTAGCGCCAAACTTAGGGTGGCCGAACGATGGTCGAACCAGGAACCTATCCCGACCCCGACGAGCCCCAGGCCCTGATCCCCGACGCGGTGTACGTCCCCGAGGCCGCCGAGGAGATCGAGCCCACCGCCCAGGCGGTCGAGGCGCCCGCGGACCCGCCGATCGACCCGGCCACGCCGGTCGTCGAGCAGGAGCCGGTCGACGAGGGCGCGCCGGTCGCCTCTTCCCCGCCGGCCGCCGCGCGTGCGCTGGGGATCGTCCGCGTCGTGGGAGGGCTCCTCCTCGCGGCGACGCTGAGGGGATTGGCCCTGGCGCGAGCCTACCCGCGCGCGGCCGTCGCCGTCGGGCTGTCGGTGCTCGTCCTCTGCGGCGTGCTCTCGCAGAAGCGCGGCCGCGCGCCGGTCGTCGAGATCCCCCCGCCCGGCAAGTCCTCGGCCGCGCTGCCCGGCGGCGAGGGGAAAGACGCCCCGCCCCTCGTCGCGGATACGGAAGACGGCGAGGACGCGGACGCGATCGCGGCCGAATCGGAGCCGCCGACGCCGGTCCAGAGCGAGGAGGCGCCGATTGCGTCGTCCGCCCCCGCCCCGGCCCCCGCCCCGGCCGCGTCCGAGGGCGTGAAGCGCACCTCGGCGGTCCTGCCCGACCTGGCCCTCCCCCCGGAGGTCGACCACCCGGCCGAGCCGGACGAGGCCCCCTCGCCGATCGGGATGCTGCTGGCGTTCAACTCCCAAACCCCGGAGCCCGACGAGGACGCCCCGGCCCCGGCGCCGGCGGCCGATGCCCTCACCGATCCCGGCAAGATCAACACCGATGGCTCCGCGCCGCCGGCCCCCGCGCCGGCCGCCGCGCCGGAGCCGGCGCCGGCGGCCGGCGACGACCTCCCGCCCGAAATCTCCCCGTCCGAGCCAGACATCCCGGAGCCGTCGCCGGCAGCCGACGTCGATGACGACGACGTCGACCTCCCACCCGAGATCCCCGCGCCGGCGCCGACGGCCCCGGAAGGCCCGGCCCCCGGCGTCGACCTCCCCGCCGAGATGACCCCTTCGGCTCCGGCGACCCCCGCGGCTCCCCCGGCGGACGATCTTCCCCCGGTCGCGACGCCGGCGTCCGAGCCGGACGAGGTCGATGAACTCCCGGCGCCGACCATCGCCCCA
Organism: Paludisphaera sp.; assembly: GCF_037189885.1. NCBI lineage: Bacteria > Pseudomonadati > Planctomycetota > Planctomycetia > Isosphaerales > Isosphaeraceae > Paludisphaera > Paludisphaera sp. The sequence goes on along the minus strand of NZ_JBBCIR010000004.1, from coordinate 19,499 downwards.
ACACCGACGCCGACCCCTTCGCCCTCGCCCTCCCCGCCGGCGGAGCCCCGGCCGACCGACGCGCCCCCCGCGGGGATCGCGCCGTTCCTGCCCGTGGCTCCTCCGGCGGTCGCGACGCCGGCCGCGCCGGTGATGCCGGCGGCGCCGGCCGCCGAGTTGCCCACGTTCGAGAGCGCGCCCGCCGCCGCGCCGGCCCCCTCCTCGCCCGCCTCGGACGACGACGATGAGGATTGGGTCCCGATCAAGCACACCGGGGGGCCGCCCAGGCTGGACCCTCGCGACATGGAACTCTTCGACGAGGGGTTCGACGGCCGATCCGGGCGCGGCGACGACTTCTTCGCGGACATGGCCCCCTCGGCCCCCGCCGCCCCCATCCGGATCTCCTCCCCGAGCGCGGTCGCCGCGCCGGTCGCGAACGCCGCCGCGCCGGTCGCGAACGCCGCCGCGATGGCCGCCGACCAGGCCGCGCCGGCACGCGACGAAGACGGCAAGCTGGACACGATCCTGCACAAGGTCCGGCCGGGCGAGAACTTCTGGACCATTTCCCGGACCCACTACGCCTCGGGTCGCTATTACAAGGCCCTGGGCCAGGCGAACTCCGACCAGTTCCAGCGCCTTCAGGATCTGTACGTCGGCGCGGTGATCCGGATCCCGCCGCCGGAGGACCTGGACCCCTCGCTGATCGACCCCCCCGGCGGCATGTCGGCCCGCGACCGCGACCCCGACGCCGCCGAGGAACCGACGCCCCGCGTCGCGTCCGACGCTCCCAGGCTCCGACGCTCGCGGATGGTGGAAGGCGACCTGGACCTCCCCAGCACCGACCCCGACGCCGAGCGGGCGTCCGACCGCGGCGAACGCCGCCGCGCCCCGCGCGAGGAGTACGAGGCCCCCGCTCCCAGACGCGCCGCGCCGGTGCACCGGGTGCGGTCGCGCGAGACCTTGCGGTCCATCGCCCGCGACCGCCTCGGCGATTCGCGCCGCCACCGCGAGATCCTGGACCTCAACCGCGACGCCATCCCCGACCCGTCACGCCTGACCCCCGGGCAGGTCCTCGAACTCCCCGACGACGCCGAGTAGCGCCGTCGGTCGGCGTCGGGTCGGGGTTCAGCCCGCGAAGGCCTCGCGGTAGCGGCCCAGCAGCGCGCCGACGGCCTCGTCGGCCGCCTTGTCGGTCGACCCGCCGCCGACGTTCGTCGCGACAAGGACGCCGAAGTCGCGGGCCGGCGCCAGCCACGCGTTCGCGTACCACATGGTGTTGCTCCCGGCGTGATTCAGCGCCTTCCCCCCCGCCCAGGGACGGTCGAGCACCAGCCACCCGCCGCCGTACTCCGTCCCCGGCGCGGGCGTGTGGAGATCGCGGAAGGTCGAGGGCATGAGCAGCCTCGCCCCCGGCCGCTCGCCGCGAAGGTGGGCGATGGCGAACTTGGCCCAGTCGAGGATCGAGCAGTGGACCGTCCCGGCCGGCCCCATCACCGGGGCGTTGTCGTGGCGGATCGGCTTCAGCCGGCCCAGCGTCCGCTGATGGCCGTAGGGCTGCGGCTCCCGGCTGGATGCGTCCATGCCGGGCGCCCCGAAGCCGGCGGTGTACATGTTCAAGGGCTCGAAGATCCGAGCGCGGGTCAGGTTCTCCCACGACGCCCCCGTGACCCGCTCGGCCATCAGACCGGCCAGCACGTAGCCGACGTTGGAATACTCGTACTTCCGACCCGGCAGGGAGCGCGGGGGGACGGAGCACGATTCCCGAAGCACGGCGTAGCGCTTCTCGGTCGGCGTCAGGCCCGGAGCGCCCCACCAGTCGGCGTCGTGCGGCAGGCCGGCGCGGTGGGTCAGCAGGTGCGAGAGCGTCGCCCCGCGGAAGTCCGGGTGCATCCGATCGGCGTAATCGGGGAAGACCTCGGCCAGCGTGCTCGACGCCCCGAGCGCCCCCTCCTCGTAGAGCGTCGCGATCAGGGTGGCCGTCATGGCCTTGGTGCACGAGCCGAGATGGATGCGATCGGTCGTCCGGAAGGGGTCGTCCTCGCCGGCCTTGCGGACCCCGACGGCGGCGACCGAGACGACGGCCGGCCCCTTGATGATGGCGCCGACGAGCCCCGGCAACTTGTGCCTCGCCCGGACCTCCTCCAGGAGCATCCGCGCGCGAGCGTCTTCCGGCGGGCGCGTCTCCCACGGCTCCAGGACGGGCCGCAAGGCGTTGCGCGTCGGATCCGGGAGGACCGGGCGGCGGACGGTGCGCCGCGATGTCGACGGGTCCCCCGCGGCCGGCTCCTGGGCCCAGGCCAAGCCCCCGCACGTCGCGGCCCCCGCCCCCAGAACCGCCCTCAACCAGTCGCGCCTGTGGGTCATGACGCCCCCTCCTGTTCGGCCCGATCCTGTTCGATCGCATCGGCGACATCGACGCCGAATCCATCGAGCATAGATCACGTCCGAGACCCCCGCAAAGTCCCGAGCGGCGGATTCCGGCCGGGGCGTTCGCGTGGCGCGGGTCCGATCGGTCGCGAGGCGTCGGCGGGGTGAGGCGTCGCGGCGCCGGCGCGTCTACAATGGGCGGCCTGACGACGCCCACCCTCTCCACCCACCCGATCGGAGACGACGGATGAGGACCACCGCCCGCCTCGGCCTGTGCCTGGGGCTGCTCATGACGATCGCGCCGGCGATGACCCGCGCTCAGGACCTGGAGCGGCTCAAGTACAACAACCCCGGCCTGGTCGTCGACCTGGGCGTCGGCCTGTGGGCCTGGCCGCTGCCGATGGACTTCGACGGCGACGGCGACCTCGACCTCGTCGTCAACTGCCCGGACAAGCCCTACAACGGCGTCTACTTCTTCGAGAACGCCTCCGGGCCGACCTCCGATCGCAAGCTCCCCGTCTTCAAGCCCGGCCGACGCATCAGCAAGGGCTTGCAGAACGTGCAGGTGAGCCACGTCGACGGCCGCCCCCGCGTCCTCTCGCCGGGGGCCGAGCATCCCGACTTCCTCCGCTCGGGCCTGGAGAATCAGGTCAAGCTCCCCCTGCCCGCCAACGTCCACCCCAATAAGGTGCGTGGCAACTTCTGGCGGTACGTCGATTACGACGGCGACGGCAAGCTCGACATCGTCGTCGGCGCGGATGACTGGACCGATTACGGCTGGGACAACGCCTACGACGCCGAGGGCAACTGGACCCGCGGCCCGCTGCGGGGCTTCGTCTACGTCGCGCGGAACGTCGGATCGAACGACGAGCCGAAATATGAGACTCCGACGCGCCTGACGATCAAGGGCGAGCCTCTGGAGGTCTTCGGCTGGCCCTCGCCCAACTTCGCCGATTTCGACGGCGACGGCGACCTCGACCTCCTCTGCGGCGAGTTCCTCGACGGCTTCACCTACTTCGAGAACGTCGGCACCCGCGAGAAGCCCGAGTACGCGCCCGGCCGTCGATTGAAGGACGCCGACGGGTCGGATCTGACGATGGACCTGGAGATGATCACGCCGACGGCCATCGACTGGGACCTCGACGGCGACCTCGACCTGATCGTCGGCGACGAAGACGGCCGCGTCGCGCTGGTCGAGAACACCGGCGAGCTGGACGCCGACCGCGCGCCGCGATTCCTCCCGCCGGTCTACTTCCGGCAGGAGGCCGACGACGTGAAATTCGGGGCGCTCGCCACGCCGGTCGGCTTCGACTGGGACGGGGACGGCGACTTCGACATCGTCTCCGGCAACACGGCCGGCTACATCGGGTTCATCGAGAACCTGAGCGGCCCCGGCGTCGAGCGGCCGAGATGGGCCGCGCCGAGGATGCTGGAGGCCGACGGCGAGGTCATCCGGATCATGGCCGGGCCCAACGGCAGCATCCAGGGGCCGTGCGAGGCCAAGTGGGGCTACACCACCCTGAGCATCGCCGACTGGGACGGCGACGGCCTCCCCGACCTCGTCGTCAACTCCATCCTGGGCCGCGTCCACTGGTACAGAAACGTCGGCTCGCGCACGGAGCCCAGGCTCGCGGCGGCGAGGCCGATCGAGGTGGCGTGGACCGAGGAGCATCCCCAGCCGCGTCTGGCCTGGGGCTGGCTGCGGCCCGAGGGGGACGCCCTGCTGACGCAGTGGCGGACCACGCCCTTCGCCGTCGACTGGAACCGCGACGGCCTGGTCGACCTGGTCATGCTCGACCAGGAGGGCTACCTCGCGTTCTTCGAACGGGCCCGTCGCGGCGACGGCCTCGTGCTCCTGCCGCCACGCCGCGCGTTCCTCGACGACGCCGGCGAGCCGCTCCGCCTCAACGCCAGGGCCGCCGGCGGCAGCGGCCGTCGCAAGCTCTGCGTCGTCGACTGGGACCGCGACGGCAAGCTTGACCTCCTGCTGAACGCGGCCAACGCCCTGCTCTACAAGCAGGAAGAAACGCGCGACGGCGAGTGGACGTTCCGCAACCTCGGGCTCCTCTCCGACCGCAATATCGAGGGCCACGACGTCAGCCCGACCGTCGTCGACTTCGACGCCGACGGCGTCCCCGACTTCCTCGGAGGGGCGGAGGACGGCCGGTTCTACTTCCTGCGCAACCCCGCCTCCGGCGGCCAGGCGGCGACGCCGTCGGTGGAGGACGACCCCTCGCGAGACGTCCGCGACCTCCTGGCGAAGCAGGTCGAGACGTGGAACGCCGGCGACCTCGACGGCTTCCTCGCGTCCTACTGGAACTCGGCCCACCTGGTCTTCCAGTCGGGCGGGACGCGGACGAAGGGCATCGACTCCACCCGAGACCGGTATCGCGCCCGCTACCTGGCCGAGGGGAAGTCGATGGGCAAGCTCACCTTCTCCGACCTGGAGGTCGAGACCCTCGGCCCCGACGTGGCGCTTGCGCGGGGAGCATGGCGGCTCGCGCGCCCCGACAGCTCCGAACCTCGCGGCCTGTTCACCGTGATCGTCCGCCGCTTCCCCGAAGGCTGGAAGATCGTCCACGACCACACGTCCATCGCCGAGTCGGAGCGGACGCGATGAAGCCTATTCATCCTGGAGAATGATCATGCGATGGTTCATGCTTTTCCTGGCGCCCTGGACCCTCCTCGCGACGGCCGCCTCGTTCGGGGCCGACCTCGGTCCCGTCGCCTGCGATGGGGCCTATCCGAAGCACCTGCAGGGCGTCTGCGCCGACGGCGATGGCTCGATCTACTGGTCGTTCACCACCGAGCTTGTGAAGACCGATCCCGCGGGCAAGGTCGTGAAGCGGGTGGACGTCGCCGATCACCACGGCGACCTCTGCGTCGTCGACGGCGGGGTGTACGTCGCCGTGAACCTCGGCAAGTTCAACGACCCGGCGGGGAACGCCGATTCCTGGGTCTACGTCTATGACGCCGAAGATCTGTCCCTCGCGGCGAGGCACGCGACCCCGGAAGTCCTCCACGGCGCGGGGGGGATCGCCCATGACGGCGGGCGATTCCTGGTCGTCGGCGGGCTGCCCGATGGCGTGAACGAGAACTACGCCTACGAATACGACGGCGGATTCAACTTCGTAAGGCGGCACGTCCTCGCCAGCGGTCACACGCACCTGGGGATCCAGACCGCCGCGTTCGCCGACGGCCATTGGTGGTTCGGCTGCTACGGCCGGCCGAGGTCGGCCGCGGGCCCCGCGACGCCGCCGATCCTCCTCAAGGCCGACGCCGCGTTGACCAAGGTCGAGCGGTTCGAGTTCGATTGCTCGCTCGGCGTGCTGCCGATCGGCGGGGGCAAGTTCCTGATCGCGCGCGGCGGGCACGTCGACGGGAATGGCCACACGGGCAACGTGGTTTCCGCCGTGGCGGACGACGCGGCCGGCCTGAGGGTCGTCGACTGACGCGGCGCCGCCGATCCTCGGATCAGACTTCCAGCCCCACGGCGCGCATCAGGGCGAGGGCGTTGGAGTGCGTCACGACGCCGGGGTGCATCCGATAATCGAAGCGCATCTCGCCGTCCTCGAAATGGTCCTCGAAGTGGACGTTGCGGGTGCTGGGGCCGAGCCCCGCGACGATGTCGGCCAGGGCCAGGTCGTGGGTCGTCAGCAGGCCGATGGCGCCGCGGTCGAGCAGGCCGCGGATGACGGCCTCGGCGCCAATGCGACGGTCGCGGGAGTTGGTGCCGCTGAATAGCTCGTCGAGCAGGAACAGCAGCGGGATCGGCCCCCGCGAGAGGTCGACGATGCGGCGGACGCGGGTGATCTCGGCGTAGAATCGCGAACGCCCGGCCTGGAGCGAGTCCTGCACGCGGAGCGTCGCGCCGATGGCCAGCGGAGAGAGGACAAGCCTCCGCGCCCGCGCCGGCGCGCCGGCCTGCGCCATCACCGCGGCCGCGCCGATCGACCGCAGCAGCGTGCTCTTGCCGGACATGTTCGACCCGCTCACGACCATCGCCCGGACCTCCTCGCCGAGCGTCACGTCGTTCGTCACGCAGACGGCGCGGGGGATCAGCGGGTGGCCCAGGCCCTCGGCCTCGAACCGGGCGGGACCGGCGACGACCTCGGGGAAGGCGTCGGCCGGGTTCTCGGCGGCGTAGACCGCCAGCGCGGAGAGGGCCTCGAACTCCCCGACCGCCGCGAGCCAGCCGGCGATCCTCGGGCCTTCCTCCGCGCGCCAGGCGTCGATGCGCATCGCGAACTGCGTCCGCCACAGCAGGACCAGCGCGAACGGCAGGAAGAACTGGTTGTTCCGCGTGTCCAGCAGGTGGATCAGGCGCCCCAGCCGCCGGATCCGCTCCGACGCGGGCCGGCCGTCGGTCTCCAGCTTCTCGCGGATGGATCGCAGGGCCGGCGCGTGCATCGGCTCGCGCTCCAGGCGGTCGAGCAGGCCGGCGAGGATCATCAGGTCATGGCCCCGCTCGTCGACCTGCTTGAGGACGGCGTCGGCCCGCCGCTCCAGCAGCTTCGCGAAGGCGCCTTCCACGAGCAGCACCAGGACGAACAGCAGGAACTGGGGGACGTCGCGGGTCCAGAGCCAGTTGGCGAGGGCCGCCGCGCCGATCGTCGCGAGCACGGCCGCGGCGATCCGGACGCCGTTCGACGGGAAGACCGGCGGCGCCTCCCCCCAGGCGGCGAGCGTCGCGGGGTCGACGCCGGATCGCACGTCCGCGCCGAGGAGTTCCAGGTCCTCGCGGAGGTCCAGCCGAGGGCGCAGCTCCCGGACGGCCTCCTGCCGCGCGGTCACGATTTCCGGCGGCGCGGGATCGAGCAGCCACGAGGCCAACGTCTCCTCCCCCGCCCTGGTCCTCGCCGTGCAGAGGCGTTCGAACAGCGAGCCGGCGCCGAAGACGTCGATGTCCGCCGCGTAGGGGTGTTCGAGGTCCAGGAAGCCTTCCCCCGTCGCGCCGGTCCCGGCCCAGCGGTCCTCCAGCCGGGCGAGCCCGCGGCGATAGAAGTCGATCGTCCGCGTGGCTCGGACCGCCCGCCGATGGATCGGCTCGTGCGCGAGGACGAGCGCGGCCAGGACGCCGAGCGGCGCGGCCAGCCACCACCACGAGATCCAGCCCGCCACGTAGATGAAGACCCCGAGCGCGATCGAGGCGAGGAAGGCGAGGAGCCGGGCGTCGGCGACACGGGCGTCGAGGCCGTCCCACCGCTCGCGGGCTCGCTCGTGGAGGGCCAGGCGTCGTGAGTATTCGGCGTGGATGTCCGCGGGAACGTCGCCGGTGTCGGTCATGGGTCGGTGTGTCGCCAGGGTGGAGAGGGGCCAGGCCCAACCGTAGCGGATCGGGCGCCGAGTCTCAAGGCGGCGGGGGTAGTGCATCCTCTCGCGACGTCCGGTCGCATAGAATGGGGCCGTCGAGCCCGAGCGTGTCACCGGCGGACCATCCATTCCCGGAGGGCGTCCCGACCGCCATGAGCCAGGCCGAAGTCCGTTCCATCGACGCCCTGCGCGACTTCCGCGCCGCCCTCGCCCTCTACGGCGAGGACGTCCTCGCCGCGCTCGGCGCGGTCGACGCGGAGATCCGCCGCACGGTCCAGTGGCTCCAGCAGGATCGGCCCTACTTCTGGCAGGAGCAGATCAAGCGCCGCCGCGAGCGGGTGGCCGCGGCCCGCGCCGACCTGTTCCGCCTCAAGCTCCAGAAGACGCCGGAGCACCACCCGTCGCTGGCCGAGCCCAAGGAGCGGCTCCGGCAGGCCGAGGCCGCCCTCGCGGACGCCGAGAGGCGGCTGATGCTCACCCGCAAGTGGCAGCCGGCGCTGCACCTGGCCGTCATCGAGTACCACGGGACCGTCCAGCGGCTGAAGGACGCCGCCTCGGCCGACGTCCCCCGCGCCATGGCGCTGCTGACGCGGATCGTCGAGGCCCTGGAAGCCTACCTCCAGGTCCAGCCCCCCGACGGCCGCGGCGCGGAGGCGGCCCGCGCGACGCCCGCCATGGAGTCGATCGCCCGCGACGCGATCGACCGCGACGACGAGGAGGGGCCGAGCCCCGCCGCCCCCGAGGAGGCCCCCTGACGTGGCGAACGCGAAGGTGATCGCCGGGGCGACCCGGCTCAAGCAGACGATCCGCGTCCTCAACGACCACTGGCTCGTCACGGAGGAGGCCTGGGGCGACGCCGTCCGTCGCCGATTCGAGGACGCCCACCTCGCCCCGCTCGCGCCGGCGGTCGACTCGGCCGTCGCCGGGATGCAGAAACTCGCCGAGGTGCTCGACCAGGTCCGCCGCGACTGTTCCGACCGGAGCGAACTCTCGTGAGCACGACGATGCCGGCCGAAACCGCCCCCCCCGCGTCCGCCGGCCCGCCGGCCGACCCGCTCCGCGCCCAGCGCGACGCCCTGCGCGACCTCGCCGCCGCCGTCGCCCGCCGCGCCGAGGCCGAGGCGGCGATCGCGGAGGCCCGTCGCGCCCGCGACGCCGAGGCCGACCGCGAGTACGTCGCGAAGAAGGAGGCCCTGACGCGACGGATCGACCAGCTCGAACGCGACATCGCCGCGGCCGACGAGAAGGCCCGCCGCGAGATCGCCGAGTCCGCCGCCGCCGCCGAGGCCCAGGCCAAGGAGGAGTTCGCGTCGGGGAGCCGGCGGATCGCCGCCGAGTTCGACTCGCTCCGGCAGACGGCCAAGACGAAGCTCGCCCGCGAGAAGTCCGACGCCCTCGGCGGCCACGAGGCCGGCAAGAAGGTCGCCGCGAAGGAGCACGCCGCGGGCTCGCGGCCCATCCAGGACGCCGTCGAGATCCTCGATTCGTGCCGCCATCGACTCGCCCAGCTCGCCGCCGACTACGCCAAGTTCGGCCTCGACCCGACGCCCCCGCCTTCGTCGCGCGAGTCTTACGACAAGTACGCGGAGCCGGTCGACGAGCTGTTCGAACGCCTCTCGCGGATGCAGCAGCCGCTGAAGCTCCTCGAACGGCTGATCATCCCGCGCTCGCTCGCGGGGGCTAGGGAGGCGTGGGTCTACGTATCGACGGCGGCCCTCGGAGGGGTGCTCGGCCTCTGGTCGGGCCTCGGCGGGACGTCCGCGCTGGTGCTCGTGGGGGTCGGGCTGGCGATCGGGCTGGCCCTGCGGATGAAGCTCGTCGAGCTGGCGAAGCATCAACTCCTGCGCCTGTACGACCCGCTGATGAAGTCGACCGCCGACGCCCAGGTGCTGGCCGATTACTGCAAGGCCCGCGTGGACGGCCGGCTCCAGGAGGCGCTCAAGACGCTGGCCGCCCGGTCGGCCAGGGACCAGGAGCAGGCGAAGGAGCGGCACACGCTGGCGATCGCCCAGGGGGAGGCCGACCGCGACGAGCGCCTGCGCCACATCAACGAGGTCTACGGTCGCAAGCTCCGGGAGAACCAGGAGCGCCGGGACGCCGCGACCCGCGACGCCGACGAGGCCCGCGCCCGCAAGTCGGCCGACCTGAAGGCCAAGGCCGAGGCCGGCGCGAGGCGGGTGGAGGACGAATTCCGCGCGGCGAAGGATCGGGCCCTCGCCGCCGACGAGGACGACCGCAGGGCCATGGCCGCGGCGTGGCGCGAATCGACCTCGGCCGCGCTGGCGGCCCTCGACGACGTCGCCCGCCGCGCCGAGGGGTACGGCCTGGACTGGTCGGCCCCGGACGCCGACGCCCGGCCCCTCCCCGCCGAGCTCCCCCCCGCCCTGCGGTTCGGGACGGTCGAGGTCGCCCTGGACGCCCTGCCGGGCGGGCTGCCGGCCGACCCGTCGCTGCGCGAGGGGATCCCGAAGGCCGTCAACCTGCCGGCGCTCCGTCCCTTCCCGGCCGCGGCGAACCTCCTGGTGGAGACCCCCGCCGAGGGCCGCGCCGCGGCGTCGACCGCGATCCAGGCGGCCATGCTACGGCTGCTCACCGGCGTCCGGCCGGGCATGGTCCGGTTCACCATCGTCGACCCGATCGGCCTCGGCCGGGGCTTCGGCGCGTTCATGCACCTGGCCGATTACGACGAGGCGCTGGTCAACAACCAGGTCTGGACCGACGCCCGGCAGATCGCCGACCGCCTGGCCGACCTGGAAGCCCACATGGAGCTGGTCACGCAGAAATACCTGCGCAACGAGTACGCCAGCATCGAGGAATACAACGCCGCGGCCGGCGAGGTGGCCGAGCCGTACCGCGTCCTCGTCGTGGTCGACTACCCGAACAAGTTCGACGAGAAGGCGGCGTCCCGGCTGGCGTCGATCGTCGCCGGGGGCCCGCCGTGCGGCGTCCTGACCCTCATCGCGGTGGACGAGGGGCGCGACGCCCCGGCGAGTTGTCGCCTCGCCGACCTGCGCCCTTACTGCACGCGTCTCTTCTGGAGGGACGGCGCGCTCGCCTGGGACGACCCGGAGCTGGGCTCGTATCCCTTCACGCCCGACGCCCCACCCGTGGGCGAGCCGGCCACGCGGCTGATCCAGCGCATCGGCGAGGCGGCGCGGGCGGCGAGGCGCGTCGAGGTCCCCTTCGACTTCATCGCCCCCGAACCCGACGCCTGGTGGACCCGCGACAGCCGCTCCGGGATCGACGTGCCGCTGGGGAAGGCGGCGGCGTCCAAGCGCCAGCTCCTGGCCCTGGGGAAGGGGACGTCCCAGCACGTGCTGATCGCCGGGCGGACGGGCTCGGGCAAGTCGACCTTGATGCACGCCATGATCGTCAACCTGGCGCTCGGGTACGGGCCGGACGAGATCGACCTGTACCTGATCGACTTCAAGAAGGGGGTCGAGTTCAAGGTCTACGCCAGCCACGCCCTGCCGCACGCGAGCGTCGTCGCGATCGAGAGCGAGCGCGAGTTCGGCGTCAGCGTCCTGGCCCGGCTCGACGCCGAGCTGAAGATCCGCGCCGACCGCTTCCGCGCCGCCGGCGTCCAGGACGTGCGCGGCTTCCGCGACGCGCCGGGGTCGCCCCCCCTGCCCCGCATCCTGCTGATCGTCGACGAGTTCCAGGAGTTCTTCGTCGAGGAGGACAAGCTGGCTCAGGAGGCCGCCGGCCTGCTCGACCGCCTGGTCCGCCAGGGCCGCGCGTTCGGCATCCACGTCGTCCTGGGCTCGCAGAGCCTCGGCGGCGCGTTCACTCTGGCGCGGAGCACGCTGGGGCAGATGGCGGTCCGCGTCGCCCTGCAATGCTCCGAGGTCGACTCGCACCTGATCCTGTCCGAGAACAACACCGCCGCCAAGGCCCTTTCCCGCCCCGGCGAGGCCATCTACAACGACGCCAACGGCGCCCCCGAGGGGAACCACCCGTTCCAGGTCGTCTGGCTGGGGGAGGACCGCCGCGAGGAGTACCTCGACAACCTCCGCGACCTGGCCGAGCGCCGGCCCCCCGTCGAGCCCCGGGCCATGATCGTCTTCGAGGGGGACGCCCAGGCCGACCTGGCGGCCAACCCGGCGCTGCGCGAGCGCCTGGACGCCGACGCCTGGCCGGAGTCGCCGCGGTCGGCCCTGGCGTGGCTCGGCGACCCGGTCGCGATCAAGGAGCCGACCGCCGCCCTGTTCCGTCGCCAGGCGGCCAACCACCTGCTCATCGTCGGCCAGGACGAGGAGGCCGCGCTCGGGGTGACGGCCTCGGCCCTGGCGAGCCTGGCCTCGCAGCTCCCGCCGGCCGCCGACGACCGCGCCCGCGTCGGCGCGAGGTTCTGGATCCTCGACGGCACGCCCGAGGACTCGCCGCGCGCCGACGCCCTGCGGCATGTCGCCGAGGCGCTGCCGCACGGCGCGAGGGTCGGCGGCTGGCGCGAGGCCCCGGCGTTCGTCGCCGAGGTGGCCGACGACCTGAAGCGGCGTCGCGAGCCAGACGGCGGCGACGGCCCCGAGCTGTTCCTGTTCGTCCACGACCTGGCCCGGTTCCGCGACCTCCGCCGGCAGGACGAGTTCCAGTTCGGCGTCCGCGAGGAGGAGGGGCCGGCCGACCTGATCGACCTGATCCTCCGCGAAGGGCCCGGCCTGGGGATCCACCTGGTCGCCTGGTGCGACACGGCGACGAACCTCAACCGGACCGTCTCCATGCAACAACTCCGCGAGTTCGGCATGCGGGTCCTGTTCCAGATGAGCCCGACCGATTCCGGCCAACTCCTGGACTCCCCCGCCGCCGCCAAGCTCGGCGCGAACCGGGCGTTGTACTCCAGCGAGGACCAGAACCGCGTCGAGAAGTTCCGCCCCTATCAGCCGCCCGACGACGCCCTCCTGGCCCGACTCCGCGACCGCCTGGGCTCTCGCTGAAGTTGGCTTCGTTCGCGCGCCGCGAGACTCGGCGATTTCGCCTTAAATCGTTTGGCGTCAGTCACATGCAACGCCGCGAATTTGGCTTCGTTCGTCGTATTCGAAGTGGTTTCTCGCAATTCGCCGACTTGTCGAGAGCGTCGAGGGGTCCCCCGCGCGCCCCCGCGTCCGCGATCGCCGTCGGATCGCTCCGTAGTTGGCTTCGTTCGCGCGCCGCGGCACCGGGCGATTTCGACCCAATTCGTTTATCCGACACAACATACGCCTCCGCGAAGTTGGCTTCGTTCGTCGTTTTCGAAGTGATTTTCTCGCGATTCGTCGTCGCGTCCCGGGCGTCGGGGCGTTTCCGGCGGTCTCCCTCGCGGCGAGGTCGCGTCTCGGCCGTCCCCGCATGGGCGCGCGACCGGCGTCTCGCTTGCGAGCGGGGTGTCGCATGGGCCTTCGCGGCCTTGTACCGATTCCTGGATTTCAAAGAGCGCGATCATTGAACATCTCGAACAGTCCGCGGGGGGCGCGGGGGGATTTCATGTTTCCGGGATATTTTCCGGATTCGGCCGAAGCCGAAAGCCGCGCCCTCCCCCGCCGTTCCGTTGTCGAGGCCGGGGCCGAGCGGTTACAATCCACTCCCGCCGTAGGAGATTTCGCGGGTCCTGGGCTTTCGTCGGAGCGTGGCTGATGGCCGATTCGACCCCGTTGAAGACTCCCCTGCATGACTGGCACGTCGCCCACGGCGGCCGGATGGTCGATTTCGCGGGCTGGTCGATGCCCGTGCAATACTCCGGCATCGTCCAGGAGCACCAGGCCGTCCGGAACGGCGTCGGGCTGTTCGACGTCAGCCACATGGGCCGGCTCGCGTTCGACGGGCCCAAGGCGGTCGACTGGATCGACACGGTCGCGACCAACAACGCCTCGGCGCTGGAGCCGGGGAAGATCCAGTACAGCCTGCTGGCCAACGACCTGGGCGGGCTGATCGACGACATCCTCGTCTACCAGCGGCCGGACAAGGCCTACTACGTCGTCTGCAACGCCTCGAACCGCGAGACCGTGATCAGGCAGTTCGCCGAGCACCAGGAGAGCTTCAAGGCGAGCCTGGCCGACAGGACCCTGGAGACGGCCATGATCGCCGTGCAGGGGCCGTCCGCGCAGGCGACGCTCCAGCCGCTGGTCGACAAGCCGCTCGACGGCCTGAAGTTCTACCGCGTGATGAACGCCAAGGCGGCCGGCGTCGACGCCCTGGTCAGCCGGACGGGCTACACGGGCGAGGACGGCTTCGAGGTGATCGTCCCCGCCGCGAACGCCGAGGCCGTCTGGGCCGCGCTGATGGAATCGGGCGCGCCGTTCGGCGTCGCGCCGATCGGCCTGGGGGCCCGCGACACGCTGCGGTTCGAGGCGGGCATGCCGCTGTACGGCCACGAGCTGACGGACACGATCGACCCGTTCGCCGCCGGCGTGGGCTGGGCCGTGAAGCTCGACAAGGGGGACTTCGTCGGGGCCGAGGCGCTGCGGCAGCAGGCCAAGAACCCCGGCTCGAAGCGCGTCGGGCTGCGGCTGGAGGGGAAGCGGATCGCCCGGCAGGGGTCGACCGTGACGTCCGGCGACCGGACGCTCGGCGCGGTCACGTCGGGGACGTTCGCGCCGACGCTCCAGCAGAGCCTGGCGATGGCCCTGATCGACACCGATTTCGCCGCGCCCGGCACGAAGGTCGTCGTGGACGTCCGGGGCAAGTCCGAGCCGGCCGAGGTCGTCCCGCTGCCGTTCTACAAGCGGCCCCGGGCCTGACCGGCCGCCCCCCGTCCCCATCCATCAACGTCACCTCCAGCATCCCGAGCCCAGGAACCCGTCCATGGATCCCAAGACCTTCCGGTACGCCGCGTCCCACGAGTGGGTCTCCGTCGAGGGGGACACGGCCGTCGTCGGCCTGTCGAAGTTCGCCGTCGACCAGCTCACCGACCTGCTGACGATCGACCTGCCCAAGGCGGGCGACAAGCTGACGGCCGGCAAGACCTTCGGCGAGGTCGAGAGCGTCAAGTCGGTCAACGACCTGTACGCGCCGATCGGCGGCGAGGTCGTCGAGGTCAACCAGGCGGTCGTCGACGACGTGCAGGTCCTCTCCGAGGATCCGTACGCCAAGGGCTGGCTCCTGAAGATCAAGGTGGCCGACCCCTCCGAGGTCGAGAAGCTCATGGACCACGCCGCCTACGAGAAGAAGGTCGCCGAGGACGACCACTGAGGACGGCCGCCGGGCCGGAGCCTCCGACTCAACGGCCTTCCCCCCTGGTGGGGGAAGGTGGCCCGGAGGGCCGGATGAGGGGGGGGCGAGCGAGACGGCCATCCGATGTTTGGAGGGGCCTTCCCCGGCGGTAAGCCCGGTCCTGGGCCCCGAATCCCGAGGCTCCGCGGGAAAGCTCCCCCTCCTCTGACCGCTTCGCGGTCCGTCTTCCCCCTCCAGGGGGGAAGACCGTTCGAAGCCAGGCTTCGCGACGCAACTTCATTTTGGGAACGACATGGCCTACATCGCGAACACGCCCGACGACGTCCGAGCCATGCTGGACGCCGTGGGGCTGGATTCCCTGGACCGGCTCTTCGACATGATCCCGCCGGAGTACCGGCTGGACCGCCCGCTCCGGATCCCCCCGGCCCTGACCGAGTTGGAGCTGACCCGCGAGATCGGCGGCCTGATCGCCCGCAACGAGGGGGCCGACCGCCGCGTCTGCTTCCTCGGCGCGGGGGCCTACGACCACTTCATCCCGGCGGTGGTCGACGCCCTGGCCTCGCGCGGGGAGTTCTACACCTCGTACACGCCGTACCAGGCCGAGGCCAGCCAGGGGACGCTCCAGGCGGTGTTCGAGTACCAGACGCTCGTCGCCCAGCTCACGGGGATGGACGTCTCCAACGCCAGCCTGTACGACGGCGGCTCCGCCGTGGCCGAGGCGTCCCTGATGGCCATGGCGACCAACCGCCGCGCCGGCCGGGTCGTCGTGGCGGGGACCGTCCATCCCGAGTATCGCCGCGTCCTGCGGACGTACCTCGAATACCTGGAGCCCGAGGTCGTCGAGGTGCCGGGCAAGGACGGCGTCGCGGACGTCGACGCGATCGCCGCGGCGCTCACCGACGACGCGGCGGCCCTGGTGATCCAGCAGCCGAACTTCCTCGGCCGGCTGGAGGACGTGGAGACCCTCTGCGCCGTCGCCCGCGACCGGGGCGCGGCGGCGGTCGTCAGCGTCGACCCGATCTCGCTGGGCCTGCTCAAGCGGCCCGACGCCTACGGTGCCGACGTGGTGACGGCCGAGGGGCAGTCGCTCGGCAACCCGCTCTCGTTCGGCGGGCCGTACCTGGGGATGCTCGCCTGCAAGTCCGAGTACCTCCGCAAGCTCCCCGGCCGCGTCGTCGGCCAGACCACCGATCGCAACGGCAAGCGTTGCTGGGTGCTGACCCTCCAGACCCGCGAGCAGCACATCCGGCGCGAGAAGGCGACCTCCAACATCTGCACGAATCAGGGGCTGCTGGCGCTGCGGGCGAGCATCTACCTCGCCGCGATGGGCCCGCGCGGGCTCCGCGAGGCGGCCGAGCAGTCGGCCCGCAAGGCCCATTACGCGGCCGACGCGCTGGGCAAGGCGGGCCTGCCGCTGGCGTTCCCCGGCCCGTTCTTCAAGGAGTTCACCGTCCGTTGCCCCAAGGACCCGGCGGCCGTGCTGAGGAAGGTGGGAGAGGCCGGCTTTCACGGCGGCGTCGCGCTCGGGCGCTGGAGCCCCGAGCTGGCCGATTGCATCCTGATCGCCGTCACCGAGAAGCGGACGAAGGGCGAGATCGACGGCCTGGCCGACGCCTACAGGCGGGCGCTGGCCTCCGTTTGACGCCCCCGCGCGGCCCAGGCACGACCGATCCACACCATATCCCCCGGCGACCCATGTACAAGCTCGACCTGCGCCCCCTGCTCTTCGAAGCCAGCCGCCCCGGGCGGTTCACCGCGGTCCTCCCGGCGTCGGACGTCCCGGACGCGCCGTTGACCGACCTGATCCCGGCGGAATTCCTCCAGGACGCCCCGCCCCCCCTGCCCGAGTTGAGCGAGCTGGACGTGGTCCGGCACTACACGAACCTCTCGTCGCTCAACATGTCGATCGACGCGAATTTCTACCCGCTCGGCTCCTGCACGATGAAGTACAACCCCAAGCGGCACGAGCGGCTGGCGTCGCTCCCCGGCCTGGGGGCGCAGCACCCGTACCAGGACGATTCGACGCTCCAGGGGCTGCTGGCGATCCTGCACGGGCTCCAGGAGGATCTGGCGGAGATCGCCGGGCTGGAAGCGGTCAGCCTCCAGCCGGCCGCGGGTGCCCAGGGCGAGCTGGCGGCGTTGCTGGTCGCCGCGTCGTACTTCCGCGACCAGGAGCCGGACCGTAGGCGGACGCAGGTCCTCATCCCGGACAGCGCCCACGGCACCAACCCGGCCTCGGCGAACCTGGCTGGGTTCGAGACCGTGACCGTCAAGAGCGACTCGCGCGGGCTCGTCGACCTCGAGGACTTCAAGGCGAAGCTCAGCGACGAGGTCGCCGTCTTCATGATCACGAACCCGAACACGGTCGGCCTGTTCGACCCGCAGATCGGCGAGATCTCGCGGCTGCTCCGCGAGCGCGGGGCGTTGATGTACCTCGACGGCGCCAACATGAACGCGATCCTCGGCGTCGTCCGCCCCGGCGACATGGGCGCCGACCTGATGCACTACAACCCGCACAAGACCTTCTCCGGCCCCCACGGCGGCGGCGGCCCCGGCGCCGGCCCGATCGCCGTCCGGGCGAAGCTCGCCCCGTACCTCCCCGCGCCGATCGTCGGCCGCCGCGAGGACGGGACGTATTTCCTCGACGACGACCGCCCGAAGGCGATCGGCAGGGTCCGCGCGTTCTTCGGCAACACCGGCGTCCTGTTCCGGGCGTACTGCTACATCCGGACCCTGGGGCCCGACGGCCTCAAGCGCGTGGCCGAGCACGCGGTCCTCAACGCCAACTACCTCCTGCACCTGGTCAAGGACGTCTACCCGGTGCCGTGCGGCGACCGCTGCATGCACGAGTTCGTCGCGTCTTGCCGGTCGCTGGCGAGGGACCGGGGCATCCGGGCGATGGACGTCGGCAAGCGGCTGATCGACTACAACTTCCACGCGCCGACGGTCTACTTCCCGCTCATCGTCTCCGAGGCCCTGATGATCGAGCCGACGGAGACCGAGAGCCGGGAGACGCTGGAGGCCTTCGCCGCCGCGCTGCTGGCGATCGCCGCCGAGGACGCCGAGTCGCTGCGAGAAGCCCCGTTCACCACGCCCGTCAGCCGGCTCGACGAGGTCAAGGCCGCCAAGACGCCCGTCCTGCGCTGGACCCCCTGACCCGACGGCCCCGGCGCCCCGGAGCCCCCCCATGAGCCAGCCGGACGACTTCGACTCGACGCCTCCCCGCCCCCGAAGGCCGAAGCCCACGCCCGGCCCCGACGACCCGCCGCCGAACCCGCCCCGCGCCGGGTTCGGCGAGTCCACCTTCCGGCCCACGCCCGGCTCGGGCGCGCCCCGGCCCGCTCGCAAGGGGTCGGGGGGGCCGAGGACGGAGGTCCCCGCGGCCGGCCCGAAGTGGTACGAGCGGATCCTGTTCGGGCGGGTCAGCTCCGGGCAGCTCGCGCAGTTCTGCCGTCAGTTCGCGTCGTACCTGCACGCGGGGGTCGACTATGACCGGGCCCTCTCCAGCCTGGGCCGCCAGTACAAGGGGACGGCGCTGGGGCCGGTCGTGGAGCGAGTGCGCGGGCGGATCAAGGCGGGCGCGACCCTGGAGGACGCGACCGAGCCGGAGCGCGACGTCTTCGGCCCGGTCTTCCAGAGCATGATCGCCGTCGCCGAGGCCCGCGGCGGCGTCCCGGAGACCCTCCGGAGCCTGGGGGCCTCGTTCGAGGCCCGCCAGCGGCTCATCCGGCAGGCCCGATCGGCGATGATCTACCCCGTCATCGTCCTGTTCCTGGCCACGACGATCGCCTGCCTGATGGCGATCTACATCCTGCCGATGTTCGCCGAGCTCCTCTCCGACATCAGCAAGAAGGCCCAGCTCCCCTGGGCCAGCCGGGCGATGATGGCGTTCAGCCGGTTCGTCTCCGGCGGCGGCTGGTGGCTGATGCCGATCGTCCTCATCGGTGCCCCCCTCGCGCTCCTGCGGTGGCACCGCACGCCCGCCGGCCAGGCCGTGCTGGACCCGATCCTGCTGCGGATCCCGGTCCTGGGCACGATCTTCCGCAAGCTGGACGTCGGCCGGTTCGCGCGGACGCTCGCCAGCCTGCTCGACGCGGGGGTGGACGTCGGCAGCTCGATGGACCTGACCGCTCGGGCGATGGCCACCGCGCCCATGCGGAACGCCGTGCGGGCGGCGAAGGCCCCCGTCATGGACGGCGGCGAGCTGAGCGGCGCGCTGTCGCGGAGCGGTTGGTTCGGCCCGGACGTCATCGCGGTCCTGGAGTCCGGCGAGGAGACGGGCAAGCTCCCGGAGACGCTGAACCACCTGGCCGACGACTACGAGGAGCAGGTGGCCTACATGGTGAAGAACCTGGGCCAGTTGATCCAGCCGCTCCTGGTGCTGATGATCGCCGGCTTCGTCCTGTTCATCATCCTGGCCGTCTTCCTGCCGTACATCCAGGTCATCACGTCCCTGGCGGGGGGCTGAGCCCGCCGGCCCGGACCACCGGCGAGGGAGCCTCGCGGCCCCCCTCCTCCCGCCAGGAACGCGCCCGGAACCGCTCTGCCGAAGATACAGCCAGGGGATGCGCGTCCCCCCTTCTCCCCTCGCGGGGGAAGGGACGCTCGTCACTGGCTTCCTCTTCAGACTTCCCGCGAAGCAGCCTGGAAACGAAAGAGGCCGGACCTCGCGGTCCGGCCTCTCGTCTTTGGCG